>DLXL01000397.1:0-599 GCA_003448025.1 Saprospirales bacterium
CATGGGCAAAGCCACGGAAATTTTTGCCTGCTGATGTAAAACTGACATCACCAATGAAAAATGCGAGCTAACATGCCGGGCAATGCCTACAATACCTTCCGGACTAAGAACTGCCATGTCTGTTCTGACGCCGTCCGAGCTGCCGCGATTGATTATTAACCAGTTGTTGGCGCTTGAAACGGAATTTTTGACCACTTTGGCTGTTAATGATCGAAACAGTGGCCTTACTGTTTTGCGCAAGACGGAATCATTTCTGGAAAGGGAATCATAACTCACCAGAAAAAAGGTGTCGCGAATAGGGATTTGTATCTGGCGCGCATTGGAAAGTCTTAGCTGCAGACTGTCAACGATATGAGCGAGGCTGTCGGCGCGTTCATAAAGATTAAAATAATCAGATGCCATCTGTCGCTTTTCCAAAGCCCTGCCACCAAATATTCCCGTGGTGTTGGCCCAGATCTCCCCCTGACGGGTATTGAAGTTCACCATAATGGCAAAACTGATTACCTCCAACAACAGGAACGTGACAAAGCCACCGTTGCGAAGGAGGAGTTCAAGAATTTTGCCCATAGGAGGAGGAACGATGGACGATGGACGATGAA
>DLXL01000397.1:727-9358 GCA_003448025.1 Saprospirales bacterium
ACGATGGACGATGGACGATGAACGACGAGGAACGTTTGCGTTCCATCGTCCATCGTCCATCGTTATTTACACGCTTTTACGATCAATAAGGAAGGAGTACTGTTGCGTGTTGCGAAGCGCCATTCCAGTGCCGCGAACTACAGCACGGAGCGGATCGTCGGCAACATGTACATTGAGCTTGGTTTTTTGCTCCAGACGCTTGTCGAGCCCGCGCAACAAGGCGCCACCACCGGTAAGATACAAACCGGTTTTATATATGTCAGAAGCCAATTCGGGCGGAGTCAGTTCCAGTGCGCGCAGTACCGCATCTTCAATTTTGCTGATACTTTTATCGAGCGCATAAGCTACCTCCTGATATCCAATCTTGATTTGTTTCGGGATACCGGTCATCAGGTCACGACCATTTACGGCATAATCTCCGGGTGGGTTGTCCAGTTCGTGCAAAGCGGAGCCCACATTGATTTTGATCTGTTCTGCAGTACGTTCGCCGATCAGGATGTTGTGCTCACGTTTCATGTAGTTCATGATGTCATTTGTGAGCTCATCTCCTGCAATACGTATACTTTGATCGCAAACAATACCTGAGAGGGCAATAACGGCGATTTCTGTGGTTCCCCCACCGATATCAATGATCATATTGCCTATAGGTTCTTCAATATTCAAACCGATACCCAGGGCCGCAGCCATTGGTTCGTGTATGAGGTACGTTTCTTTGCTGTCTACGTGATCGGCAGAATCGAATACGGCGCGTTTTTCCACTTCAGTGATACCACTGGGGATACAAATCACCATTTTGAGGTGACTGAACATGTTCCGGCGTCGACCAACCATTTTGATCATGCCCTGAATCATGGCTTCTGCAGCCTGAAAGTCAGCGATTACACCATCCTTCAATGGGCGAAGGGTCTTGATGTTTTCATGGGTTTTTTCGTGCATCTGCATGGCACGATGCCCTACTGCGATGGTTTGCTTGGTGGTACGATCCACCGCTACGATAGAAGGCTCATCTACCACTACCTGATCATCAACCATGATGAGCGTATTTGCAGTGCCAAGGTCAACGGCTAGTTCTTGCTTGAAGAAGTTAAAAAAGTTAAACAAAGTATGGGCTGTTTAATTGTGTTGAGTCAAAATCGGAATTCGAAAAAAAGTGCGCAAAACTACGCAGATTTTTGGGTTTTTTTTCGTCAAATATCTGTAATTGTTTAGAAAAAAAATCATTTAACCTGCGGTCACTACCCAAAAATCCTCCTCTTTCAGGTATTGATTCGCCAGCGCCTGAATTTGTACCGCTGCAATGGTTCGAACAGTATGTACCAACTGTTCAAAGTTTTCGGGAGTTTGGTGCTCTACAATCAGGTTTCTAATCATGTCAGAACTGTTGATCGGGCCATCTAATCCATTGAGTAACATGCCTAAAATATAATTTCTGACCATGCTGAGTTCTTCTTCTGGAACGGGTTTGTCCCGCAGTTTTTTCAGTTCGGAAAAAATAGCCCTGATTGCAGCATTTGCCTTGTCAGGACTAACCTCAGTAGCGATATACATACAACCATCGTTAAGATAGGCATCTACAGTGGAGTAGATGTTGTAGGTATATCCTTTCTTTTCCCGGATATTGGTCATTAATCGTGACCCGAAATAGCCGCCCAGCAGGGTGTTTAACACAATGAGACCATTGAAATCAGGGTGCCTCCGGTCAAATAACCGGCGACCGATTTTAATGGCTGTTTGCAGAGAACCGGGAAGCGGGACTTTAATTTTTTTTCCTTTCGGGTGCTCAATAGTGCTAACCACGGGTTTGTGTTCCGGACTATTGGGTCTTTTGTACTGGCCAAGGTGTTGATTAATCAACGTCAGCGTTGACGAATCGATTCGGCCACTGGCAAAAAGAAGGCAATTCTGAGGCGTATACCATTTTTGGTAAAAATCCTGTATGTCGCTGCGCTGAATGGCGTGATAATCCTCCGGAATGGAGTTATAACCATAAGGATGTTGTTCGCCGAAAATGAGCTCGGTTACTTTTCGGTATGCCACAGTTTCTCCTTTTTCCAGCTCAACAAGCAATTCCTGAATACTGGTACGGCGGAAATTTTCGAGTTCCTCTTCCGGAAAGGCAGGATTCAATAGCATGTCAGCAAATGTAGGAATCACCTCTGCGGCATATTTTTTAAGAGAAAACAGAATGAAACTGGAGGTGTCCAGATTGGTCGGCACATTCAGTGAAGCTCCATAATAGTCGAGATGTTCGGCAATATCAGCAGCCGTTTGACGCAGGGTGCCTTCCCGGATCAATCGCGAAGTTGCACGGGATGCCAGGCGCTTGTCTTCCTCGGGTCGGCCAGCACGAAAAACGGCCTCTAGCTTGACAATTTCCTGTCCCGGATAATCCAGCACATATACAGGAATGCCATTGTCCAGATACACCAAATCCGGTTTGGGCAGGGTCAGGTGGCTAACTTCGTGAATGGCGGGAGGAGATTTGCGATGGAGCATAGAAAGGAAATAATTGGGGCCAGGTGCTTATGAAAGCACAATGGAAGACGGGGTGTGTTTTCACTTTGGAATAGCAAAGGTAGTTTTTTCGGGTTTTTTCCACAATTTGTTAGTTTCTTTAAAAAAAATGCCCGCCATTTGGCGCTACTTTTGCGCCGTCTTCTAGCCCCAGACACAAACAATACCCAATTATGAAATTCAGTGTATCTTCTTCCGAGCTCCTAAAGCAAGTCCAGATTGCCAACGGCGCCATTGGTTCCAACCCGGTGCTGCCTATTCTGGAGGATTTTTTGTTCAAGATTGAAGACAAAAAACTGACCATAGCAGCCACTGATCTGGAAACCAGTATCGCCACAACCATTGAGGTGTTGGCCGACGATAATTTTTCTGTAGCAGTGCCGGCTAAAATTTTGCTGGATACGCTCAAGGCTCTTCCTCAGCAACCCATCACTTTTACGGTTAATCCGGACAATTGGAATATCGAAATCACATCCTCATACGGTAAATATAAACTGGCCGGTGAAAATGGGGAAGACTTCCCAAATATCCCTGAGCCGGATGGGGTAGATACCGTAAAGATCAACAGCAAGTATCTGTTGGATGCCATCAATAACACCGTATTTGCTACTTCTGCAGATGAGTTGCGCCCGGCCATGACCGGGGTGTTTTTTCAAGTGGAAAATGATAAGATGACTTGTGTAGCCACTGATGCACATAAACTGGTAAAATACAGTACGCATCATTTGGCCGGTCAGGTAAGTACATCCTTTATTGTGCCCAAAAAAGCACTCAACCTGCTTAAAAACGCACTTTCAGGTGGAGATCCGGTAACGATTTCTTTCAATAAGGCCAACGCATTTTTTGCCTTCGGCGGTATGAAACTGGTGTGCCGGTTGATCGATGCCAGGTACCCGGACTATAATGCGGTTATTCCGGTTGATAATCCGAACCACATGACCGCAAACCGCAGTGATTTCCAAAATTCACTGAAACGTATTGCCATTTATGCCAATAAAACCACCAATCAGGTGGTGTTCGAATTGTCAGATAAAAGCCTGACCGTAAGCGCTCAGGATCTGGATTTCTCCAATGAGGCTACGGAACAAATTCCATGCAACTACGAAGGTGCTCCTATGAAAATCGCCTTCAATGCACGCTTCCTGGCAGAAATGCTCGGTGTGTTGAACTCAGATGAAGTTCGTATGGAATTCAGCAGCCCAAGTCGTGCAGGCATCCTTACACCTGTGGAAGAGAACAACAACGAACATGATATTCTCATGCTCGTGATGCCGGTTATGCTTAATGGTTAAGGCCCGAAGACGGGGTGACACGAAGGCACAAAGTCGCGAAGGCACAAAGACACGAAGTTTTTTGCATCACCATTACCTCTATCAGGCACAAAGAGCCGGCTTTCAGCCGGCTCTTTGTGCCTTCGCGTCTTTGCGCCTTCGTGTTACCGACCTCTGTGTCTTGCCATCAGGTAAATCCATCCTAATAAACTACTGAGGGCCGCAAAGTAGAATACTCCGGCAATGTGCCCGGCGAACCAGCCTGCCAGCAGCGCGCCACCGCCAATGGCAATTTCAAGTGAAATATACATGGTAGCCAGGGCTCGTCCTTTGCGCCCGGGGTCGCCCAGATCCACCGTCCACGCATTGATGGCAGGAGAGAACACGCCATTCCCAAGCCCAAAAATGGCAGATGCCAGATAAAGCATCCATTTAGAGTCTGCCAATGCAAAGGCCAGCATGGCAACAGCAATCATCCAGGCTGAGGCTTTCAATACGGGCACCCGTCCCAGGCGATCGGAGATTTTACCGGCAGAAAATCGGGTGGTTACACTGGCCAGGGTGAAAATGGAGAAAAAAGTACCTCTGTTTTCCACGCCAAGCTGATCGCTCAAATCGGGAACCAGGGTCAGAATGACCCCATAACTGATGTAGCAGCAAATCATAACAATGGCTGCCGGAATAGATAATGGATCAAATACATCCTCCCGACCAACTTTGAGCAGCGACCACCGGAAACGTTGCTTGTTGCGCAAGGATTCCGGAAGATTTGCCAGGATTAACATAGATGCCACAGCCAATACAGCAGAAGCATAAAACATGGTATTAATCCCATGATGCATAACCAGCCAACTGCCCAGTGGTGGTGTAGCGCTGGCGCCTATACTTAGACAAATGCCCAGGGTACCCATAGCCTCGCCTCTTCGGCCATCAGGTACAATATCGGCCACGTAAGCAGAGGTGCCAGTGGGTTTAAATCCGGTTGAAAAACCATGAAAAAAACGGAGTGCCAGAAAGCCCCCCACAAAAGCCAGTTGTGGATATAAGACGCTACATATAACACAAGCCAGGGTGCCAATATACATCACCGGCATTCGGCCAATGGTATCTGCCAGCTTGCCACTAAACGGCCTGGAAACACCTGCTGTAATGGTAAACAGGGCTATGATTAGTCCTTTATGCTCCGCCCCTCCCAAACTACTCAGATACGCCGGCAACTCAGGAATCATCATATTAAAACTCCCGGCAAACAAGGCATGCGACAAGCATAGTAACAAAAAAGACCGGGTGTAGAGTGGTGAGGACATTAAAAGGTCATTTAGGTCATTTGGGTCATTTGGGTCATTTGGGTCATTTATGTCATTAGAGTCATTGAAGTCATTTGGGGCATTTGGGAAGGGTGAGATTATCGTCCTCCTTTGCTTCTGCGTTCCGCAATGGTAGGGTCGATGCTGAGTGCTTTTTTGCGCAATTCATCCCATTTGGCCTGGTTGCCGGAAGCGGCATAAGCCAGGCCTAAATCCCAGATGTACCCCGCATCATTTGGTGCTACCTCTACCCCCTTGGTAAACCACTCGATGGCTTTTGCATGGTTTCCCTGGATGCCATTGGCAACACCCATGAGCCGCGCTGTTTCAGGGTCTTTTGGATTGATTTGCCAGGATTCTTCAAAACATTTGAACGCATTGGCGATGTCACTTTTTGTTTCACCGTAATATCTGCCTCCATCCCGGAGTGCCAATGCCAGATAGGTTTTTAGCTTCGCCTCGTCTGGCGCCAATTGAATAGCCCGTTTGTAATCCGCAATGGCGTCAGGAAATTCCTTGAGTACAAAGTGTGCACCACCACGACTGATATAAGCGTCTTTATAATTGGGGTATATTTTGATTGCCTGATCAAGATGTGGTAAGGCTTGAAGGCAAAGCACACGCTGTTTTTCAGGGTCTTTTTCTTTCGTTGCCCGGTCAAACAATACACCGCCACAGGCATTTTGCAATTTAGCACTGTTTATGGATACTGCTGCATCAGTCATAAACAGTTTCTCATTGGATTCCCAGGCTGGATTTCGAAGAATGGTTTTGATTGAAAAAAGTATCGCTACCAATCCAAAGCAGGCAAGGGTAAGGGTCTGACTCCGGCGATAGCCCTGGTATAACAACAGGCCCATTAAAAAACAGAATCCAACCGATGGCATGAATGCAAAACGTTCTCCCATATTCGTGCCGATAGGGAACACAAGGTTTGATACAATTCCCAATGGCAACAAGTATAGTAAAATGGCGAAAGCTACCGGGTCTTTTTTAAGAAAACCGCGAACTGCCAGGTATGCCATACTTCCATACAAGGCTAAACTGAGTAAAACCTGTGGATCGCCAAAGCTTTTTATGCCAATTTGTCTCGGATAATAGTCGTGCGTGAGCGGATGAGGGACAAAGAGCAGCTGCACGTATTTCCAAAGCGTATAAAAAATGGTGGCCAGGCGTTCGGCAGGCAGGAATTTGACCCATTGGTTTCCTTCCAGTTTCAGAAACGGATTGTTCATTAACTCCATGGGCTCTCCGCCAAAACGCCATTGCAGAATGGTGCCACGAAGCAGAAAAAACAGTACAAAAGCGCCTAAAACAGGTAATGACGCCTTCCAGGCAGATACATTTCGATCTGAATTAGGGCGGAAAAACAATAGGGCTAAAGGGATCAAAATGGCATATGCTGCTGCATTCTCCTTGGATAGACAGGCAATTAGGAAGGATAAACCGGCTGCTATTGCCCACTTTGCATGTTGGGTGTCCCAGAATTTCAGGGTGAAAAACAAGGCGCCCAAACATCCCAGGAGTGTAAGAATCTCATCGCATCCTTTGATATTGGCTACAACTTCTGTGTGGATAGGATGAACGGCAAACAACAAACTGCTAAACCAGGCTACCATAGGAGCAGCATTACTCCAGGTACTTGCATTGGACGACTGGCCTTCCGGCGACAATAGCAACAGTAAGGTTCGATATAATACCACACAAGTAAACGCGAACAACAAAACGGTGAACAGGTGGAAAATAAATGGCTCTTTACTAATTTGATAAATAATGGCAAACAACACCAGGGTCATTGGACGATAACGTCCTCCTGAAACCAGCGTTTCTTTGCCCTCTACTTTAAAAAAGCCAAAAAAAGTGTCTTTCGACATGATCCCGCCAATCCCTTTTACCCCTTGTTGGGTATACATGTTGTCGGTAATAACAATTGCATCATCCAGCACAAATCCATGGCCAAGCGTATTGGCATATAACAAAAAAGCAACAGCAAATATCAAGGCACTTTGCAGCAGCGTATTGGAAAAGAATGCCGGAGTGACGGATTCTTTCGTTGTGGCAGTGGAAGCCTGCTTAGTTGCAGATACCAGCTTGGGTTGTTTTTTGGACATAGCGAAAAATTTGGACGGCGAAAGAACGTGATTTTTTCCCATGCGGAGCGGATCGCCTCCTTTTTATCCGTTTAAAGTCCCCCCCGCTTTCCTGAAGGCTTTATAGGCGCCTTTGCCGAATTTGGATCCATTAAATACCATGGATGGCGCCTTCAATTTTTGTTCCTCCACCGGTAATGCGTGGAAATCCTGGCAGGTTTCAGAGCAGCAGCCTGCATGTTTTTCCTGGCACTCTTCGCATTGAATGAACAGGATATGGCAATAAATATTGGCGCAGTTGACGTGAGTGTCGGCTGGTTTGCCACATTGATGGCAGTTAGCGATAATGTCGGGGCTGATGCGTTCGCCCAGACGTTCATCAAATACAAAGTTTTTGCCTATGAACTTGTTGTTCAGGCCTTTAGCCTTTACCTGTCGGTCGTATTCAATAATGCCACCTTCCAGTTGAAAGACATTTTCAAAGCCTTTGTATTTCATATAGGCACTCGCTTTTTCACATCGAATACCACCGGTACAGTACATCAGGATTTTTTTGTCTTTATGTGCTTCCAGCATCTCTGCTACCAGGGGAAGCTCTTCCCGGAAGGTGGTGACATCAGGAGTAATCGCGTTTTCAAAATGTCCAACCTCGCTTTCGTAGTGATTTCGCATATCTACAATCACTACGTCCGGGTCTTCACTTGCCTGGTTCCAGGCTTCCGCGTTGAGGTGAACTCCGGTTTTGGAAGGGTCAAACGAAGGATCTGTGATGCCATCTGCAACGATCTTGTCCTTTACCTTAATGATCAACGCAAAGAAAGATTTTCCTTCTGCTTCCACGGCAATGTTCAGGCGCATGCCACGGAACATTTCATAGGAGTTCATCAGGGTTTTGAACTGCTCAAAGTTGGCTTCCGGTACGGAAATTTGAGCATTGATGCCTTCCTGGGCCATATAGGTACGCCCTAAAACGCCCAATGCATCCCACCAGCGATACAATTCATTGCGAAAAGCAACAGGATCCGGTATATGGCTGTATTTATAAAAAGAGAGTGTGACTCTTTTTACCGGATCATTTTTCATCCGTTCTTTCAACTCACGACGGTTGACACGGTTATGCAAGGCTTTTTTGGTCCGGACCAACGGTATAGCATTTTGCCCGGCTTCAGAAATGTGTTGTTCTATCATAGGTTTAAAAACGCCGCAAAATTCCGGCAAAACCACCAAAATCCCAACAAATTATCGCTCATTTTGAAAAAAGGGAACTCTCCCCTCCGTATGGTGGTTTTAAACGTCAATTTGTTCCTATACAAGTTAAGTGGTCATTAATTTTGAGAAACCGGTAAGATTTGTCCGAAAAATGCTGCACTTTTGGGGAAAAGAAATAAAAGTAACTGATAAACCCCATAAACACAAGTAGCTGCGGGGTCGTAAGACCCGCGCAGGGCG
>DLXL01000397.1:9599-10143 GCA_003448025.1 Saprospirales bacterium
CCATAAACCCATAAACCCATAAACACCCACCCACTCATGAATTGGAGAAGACTCAACGGACAGCGTATTGAAAAACCGCTTCAGGAGGTTGTAGAGGAAACCATTCGAAGAGAATCTGAAGCAGGGTATAAACTCAAGGTTTGTATTGGTACTGATTCACAAGTAATCGGCACTGAGGTGCATTTTGCAACGGTAATCGTGTTTTTGCGGGAAAAAAGGGGCGGATTTATGTTCATCTCCAACGATAAACACCACCGGCAAATGTCGCTTCGTGAACGAATGATACTGGAAGTGGGTCGTTCAGTAGAAGTAGCCTATGCGTTATGTGAGTTACTGGATCGTTACGATGTGACGTTGGAGGTCCATGCGGATATTAATACAGATCCGGCTTTCGAAAGCAATACCGCATTGAAAGAGGCCATGGGCTATATCCTGAGTATGGGGTTTGTGTTTAAGGCCAAACCAGATGCATTTGCATCGTCCTCCTGTGCAGATAAATTCGTGTGATAAGGCACAAAGTGTGAACACGAAGACACAAAGGCAC
>DLXL01000289.1:0-451 GCA_003448025.1 Saprospirales bacterium
CATGAAACAAACACTTAAACTCCTATTAACCGGTTTAATTTTAGCCGGAAGTCCTGCTCTGCTGAAGGCCCAGGTGCCTCAAAAATTTAATTATCAAGGCATCGCCCGCGATACCAAAGGCAATCCGATGGGCAAACAAACCCTGGGTATTAAACTTAGCGTATTGCCAACTTCTGATGCTACAACGCCAGAATATGAAGAAGTACAAACAATTACAACGAATGAATTTGGATTGTACACTCTACAAATCGGGAATGGTACAGCCATTACCGGCACCATGAAAGAGGTGAAATGGGAAACAGGCAATAAATATATCAAAGTATCGATAGACCCACAAGGCGGTACAAACTATGCGGATGCCGGAACAACTCAATTGCTGAGTGTACCTTATGCCATCTATGCCGATAAAGCAGGTATGGCTAAAGAAACAGCAGGCGGTGATCGTGCGGGT
>DLXL01000289.1:676-4312 GCA_003448025.1 Saprospirales bacterium
ATTTATAACAGTCAGGTATTTGACAATGGAACAAACATCGGTATTGGAACTACCACACCGGCAGCTACCGCCAAAATCCATATCAACCAAAACAGTGCGAGTGTATTGGAGCATATGCGTATGCAAAACTTAAGTGCAACCGGAGCTGGTCGTTTTACCATGTATAGTGATGGTGCAAGTAACTATTCTACTTTTACTAAATACGGAAGTACCTATGCGGGAGGATATGCAGGTATTACGACTTTGTATCCACTGGCCAACTTACTGGCATTCGGAAATAACGGTCTAGCTTCAGGCGATGGTTTAGGTCGTTTTTTAATCAGCACTGCGGGTAATGCTGGTATCAGTTTGTTCAAAGGGGGTACGAGCAAATTAAAATTCCATGCCGACTTCACCACGGAGAATGTAGGCATAGGTGGAAATAGCGCCCCGGTAGGTCGTGTACACATGAACAATACTGATGGAACGACTATGGATGTATGTTTAACCAATAATACCACCGGCCACACAGCAACGGACGGATTGGATATCCGCAATACAGGAAATGATGCGAGTATCACGAATCGTGAAAATGCAAATTTGACCTTTGGGACCAACAACACCCCTCGAATGACAGTTACTTCAACCGGCGATGTAGGAGTTGGCGTGGCCGCTCCTGGATCTAAATTCCATGTTAACGGAACGATTACCACAGGAGATAATGCAACTACAGAAGGAACATTAACCATGTTACCAAGTAATGGAGCAGCTTTTTTTCATATGAAAAATAATAATGACAATACCTTGAGAATTTCTCATGGGCCTGTGGCTGGTACAGCTGATTTGCTTACTATTCATACCGACGGAAATGTTGGAATAGGGAATACCAATCCGCAGCAAAGGTTGGATGTTTCCGGTAAAACTATTTTAAGAGATACCTTATGGGTCAATTCGGGTACACCCAATACCCAAATGATTATACAAAGTGACGCAGGAACCAGTTCAATTCAATTGAATAGAGGAACAGGTGGATACTATTCAATGAATATGCGAACCGGGTTCATTGGAACAACTGAATTTTATACGCAATTAGATGGTTCGGGCCCGGAAAATAGCCGATTAGTCATAGGTGGAGATGGTGAAAACTTTGTTGTACCCGGTTCAGATAATACCATGTCATTAGGAGTCTTTTCCAATAAATGGTCTAATGTGTTCACAAACAACTTAACTATGACCAATGGTGCTGGCAATGGTTTAGTGCTAACCTCAGATGCATCCGGAAATGCAAGTTGGGCCGCTCCTGCCACATCGGCCATCACTTCCTCAGTGGGCACCAACGACTATTTACCAAAGTTTGCCACAGGTGGTACTTCTTTGGTGAACTCTTTGTTCCGCGATAATGGAACCTCTGTTTCTTGCGGAAATACAACCCCGTCAAGTGCCTCTCAGCTTTATGTCTATCGCGAACAAATTACCTCAAATGGGGATGGCCAACATTCTTTGTTTGGTTACCGCGACCGAAATGTCCAAAATGATGGAACAGGCTATTCGCAAAATACTTGCAACACCGCTACAGAAGGATTCAATTTTTGGGGTGATGCGTACACCTTCGGTATTGGAGGACATAATTATAATGACTATACACGCACAGGAGGCGTATTAGGAGCACAAGTTTTTGGATCTTATTGGGGATCATTGGGCTATCGCTCTTCCGGGTCCCTGAACTATGGCGTGTACGGCTCTTCAGCTTATGCCAGTGGTGGCGGTTTCCTGCCTTCTAACGAAGTGGCCGGTATCGGTGGCGGTTTCTTTGGAAACATGGTGGGTAGTATCTCTAAGGGTAAAGTCATCGGACAAATGAACAGTGGTGAGTTATTCGCTTCTTATAATTTAGGCGATGAATATACTTCCGGTAAACAAATTGAATTGGTCGATAATGGCAACGAAAAAGTAGCTGCCTACTCTGTAACTTCTACCGAGTTAACCATCTATAAAAAAGGAAAAGCAACCCTCGTGAATGGTTCTGTATTTATTCCATTCGATAATAACTACAGCAGCTTACTCGCCGATATTCCGGTTGTAACAGTTTCAGCAATGGGTTTGTGTAATGGCCTTTATATCGCCAGCGTAGATAAAAATGGGTTTACCGTAAAAGAACTCAACGGCGGTACCAGCAATGTATCTATTTCCTGGATTAGCGTAGGCGATCGTATCGATAATCATCCTGAATCAACGATTCCTCAGGAAGTTCTCTCCAATCAATTTGATACCAATTTGCAACAAGTCATGTACGACGATAGCAAAAAAGATGGTAGCGGACAAGGTATGTGGTGGGACGGACAAACCAAAAATATCAAATTTGGTGTAGCTCCGGCTTCTACTTCACCTGCTCCAAAACCAGAAGGTACACAGGAATAATCCCAGGCAAGATATTTTTTAGCATTTATCTTTACCGGAGCCAATCAGGCTCCGGTTTTTTTATGCGCATCGTCCTTTTGTTCAGCATGCTCTTCCCTCTTGTTTCGCTTGCACAACCACAAGCAGATACTTTTTATTTGAAAAAAGTCATACAAACACTCTGCGACAGTTCTTTTCAAGGACGACCACCAGGTGGCAAAGCGCAACAAAAAGTTATTGAGTATTTGAGTCAACAAATTCGTTCTTGCGGCTTACGCCCATACCAACAAAGTTTTCAATACCACGATGCAGATTCCAATAAATTATGTCCATCTGCCAACCTGTATACTTTTATCAACCGCGGTAGAGACAGCACCTTGCTCATTGCCGCTCATTATGATCACTTGGGTGTCAGTCTGCTGAAGTCAAACGACATCCGATTTAAAGGATATCATCCCGGTGCCGATGACAATGCCTCCGGAGTGGCACTTGTTTTGGCACTCATTAAACAATATCGTCAATTTAAAAAGAGCCCCTATAACTGGATGATCGTTTTTTGGGGCGCACACGAGCAAGGGCTATATGGGTCTTCAGCTTTTGCCCCTTGGGTGCTTCAACGCTATCGCATCAAAGCCATCATGAATGTGGATATGGTGGGCCGTATGACAAACAATGTTTTAAATGTTTACCAAAAAGCTTACCCGCCTTCACTCTTCAAGGATAGTATTTTGCAAATCATACTTGGCGATACGAACAAATTACAACAATTAGATACGAGGGCCTTCTTACAACGCGGTATTTCCTCCTGTTCCATCACCACGGGGATACACGGCGACTATCATTCTGCAATGGATACGCCGGATAAAATCCGATATCCCGGACTTCAAAAATGTTTCGATTGGCTCTGCCGGATTTTGCGAAAGTATTTTTAATCAGGATAACCCTGATTATTCTGCATATTCAATGCATCGATTTCAATTCCACCAGGGGCCTGCCGCCACTTGAAATTTGTCGATTCAATCAGGGGTATTTCTTCGTGGCGTCATCGGGCTGTTCGCGGTACTCCTCGCTCCTTTGTCGCTGTGGGGTACCTTGCTGCCATCCCTGGCCCTTTTGCATTGTCGCAGCAATAAAAAAATCCGACCTGAAACACAAGTCGGATTTTTGGATCTTTTTTGAAGTCCTATTTACCTTATTCATCTGCGCTAGGTCCATACACGCTAGGTAAAGTCACCTCCAACAGCCGCAAATACACCCCCA
>DLXL01000200.1:0-3820 GCA_003448025.1 Saprospirales bacterium
CCGCCGATGGTTTATGTGGTTTATAACGGGGGAATACGGTATGCCCAAATTTCCTGATTGACGGAGGTGATGAGCAGTTGGAGGTCTTTTTCCCGGAAATGTTCGAATGGGGTTTGGCCTCCCAGTGGGAATCCGGGAAGTAGATGGCCATTTCGATCAAACATCCAGATTCGTTTGCTTATGGTATCCACGGCTCCAATGGTTTGATAGGGGGTTATGAACCAGTGGTTCGGGCGATCTTTCATGCTTTTGCTGCTATAAACCACCATTTTTTCACCTGAAAAACCACCAAGCCGCAAATTTCCCCCATCCCACTGTACCCACTCGTATCCTGGATCTCCACGAAATTGCCCGAATAGCAGGGTAGAGCCCGGCCTGTTGGTATCATACCGGGTGACCCCTCCTTCCAGATTACATACAAACAACTCCCCTGCAGTATTAGCTGCATATAAATGAGGCTCCTGAGCACCTGCATCAACATAAAGCGGATCTTTAAATACGCCATGCAACACAACAGGCCCGAAACGGAGCCTGCCATCTCTACCATACACCGATAACTTGCCATCGTCTGTGAGCAATGCCAGAAAATCCTTTCCCGCATGCTGAAAATGAACCACAGGCCGACCCATTTTCCCCTCCATCTCTAATCTGTTCCATCCCGTCAGCGGACGCCCGAAAGGATCAAATCCGTAACAGATATTATTCGAACAAGGCACAAAAAAACTGTACCGTCGATCGCGGTCAAAATCTACCACGGTGACGCTATTGGTTGTTTTTTCCGGCCATTTAAACGGAAATCCCTGTACGTCCCGACCGGTATGATCCAACAGATACAAAGCTTCGTTGGTATTGAATATCAGACACTGGTTGCCGCTTTTGAAATAATCCACCGATTGAATATCCGATAATATGGCTTCCGGCAAAACCCTGGACCAGAGAAGCTGACCACTCATGGCATCCAGTCCATACAGGATTTGGCGCTCATCCTGAACCATTATTGCCGTTTGTTGAGGGCTTAAGTCAGTTACCCAGACCCGGCCATTTACTAAAGATTTCAATGGGGTTTTCCAGAGTAACTCTGCCTGTCGCTTTGATGGAAAAATGGGTTGATACGTCCATTGCACGCGCAGTTTTTCCGGTCCTTCTGCAATCAAGGAGGCCCCCAGCCATCCTGGCTCTGGTTGGGATCTGCCAAAGGAAAAGGAGCTTATTTGGGCCAATATCGGATCTAGACCCGCGGTGTTGAACAAACATTCCAGCATGCCGGGATGGGACTGCTTCTGTTTCCATAGCAGAAAATCCTCGCGGGTGCTAAGCGTTTGCCCCACCAAATATTTATCCAGCAATACTTCCATTGCAGCGCGGTGTGGCGCAAACACAGCATACCCACCCACCAATGCCACCACCGGATTCCGAAAGGCTGCGTCCTCTCCCAATAAAGGAGCTAAAAGACTTCCTTGTTGAAATACCATCAACTCAAACATTTGATACACACCGCTGTCTTCCGGTCTTATGCCATATTCCCTTCCATAAGCGCGCAACGCCTGCACTGCCCTTGCGCTATCCCGGACCGGCAGCAACACCAACCGATCCGTGGCCAGTCCTTCCGGGAGCGGCTCCGTGATGGCCAATAGGGCATCACTGCCCACCCAAGGGAGCACATATTGGGCAAAATCCGGGTGCATGCCATTCCCGATGCTTTCAAAGAAAGGATTGGGCTTGCTAACCCCCGATCTGAGTACCAGGGTGGTATGATTGGGCAGAAGTTGTTCCGGGTACCCTTCTGCTTTTTGCCCCCAACTTGAAACATTCGCCAAAAAGCCTTTGGTTTCAAGCAAACAATCCACCTGAGATCCATCCCAGGCCCAGCCGGCCCATTCCACATTGCGGGCCAGCAGATCAGGCAGCTCGCGGTAGCCTGCCTGCATGTGCACCCGTGAGTGTTGTGCCCAAATCCCTGGCCTGAAATGTACACGCAGAGACGCTTGTGCCAGATCGCCCGTGAGGGGTCGTTGGGACCACCAGTTTCGGGGTGCATCCAGTTCTGCCAGGGCTGCTTCCACCAGGTCGGCTTTCTGTGAAAAAAGGAGGAAATGTCCGGAGCTGGTTATTTCCAGATTTTTTCCCGGGCTGACAGGAACTTGAATTATCGTCTGATTATGAAAGGTATGCGCAGACCATTTTTTGTTTAAATCATTGTTTTTCAGTAGTTTATTTAGGTCGGGAGCTTCAGTTAGTTCCAGGATAAATAACGCGTGCAAGCTATCTGCAGGGTGTAAGGAGAAGGCTGCTATTGCAGGCGATTGTGCGATAAGGCGGAGAAAAGCAGGCTCATGCCGGAATAAACGAAACGCCAGGTCTGTGTCTTCAAAATACTGCTGTAACCAGGTAGACTTAACCATTGAGGTCCAGGCACTTCCTGGAATCTGATCTGCTATTTTACGGACAGTCAACAGATCTTTGCATTCCAGCACAAGGGCTGTTTGGGCAGGAATGGCACTAAAAAGGCTGTTTTTGGCTGGTAGTATCAGGTATACCAGCCATATAACCAGCGCAATACCCAGCACGATCAGGCTGATTAATATTTGTCGGTGTACAAAAGCCATATTTTTCCCGCGGTGCAAAACAGTACGATGCTAAAAAGAACATCACCTGCACCTGATTTCTGCCTCAAATATCTGCATCTTTCGGACGCAAAAACGATCTATACACATGACAAACATTCCATTTATCCGCCTTGGCGCCATTTTGGGCGCGCTCACCGTGATCATCGGCGCATTTGGCGCACATGGCCTTAAACCACAGCTATCAGATTACCAGATGGCCATTTTCGAAAAAGGCGTTCAGTACCAGTTTTACCACAGCCTGGCTATTCTGGCAGTCGGATTGTTGTTGCAGCATACGCCAGACAGCAAGGGGCTGCGGCAGGCGGGATGGCTGTTCCTGGCCGGCATTTTGTGCTTTTCCGGTTCGTTATATCTGCTGGCCTGTCGGGATCTGATCGCCGTGCCGGTGGGCTGGGCGGGTCCTGTAACACCTATTGGCGGGGTGTTTTTTATTGCCGGATGGTTGCGGATGGCGTGGAAGTGAAAATGTTACCTCGTAAAGCCGGCCATTTCCTTCATTTTCCCTTGCATCCTGCCCAGTATCAACAGTAAAATCAAACTGATAGAAAACCACAAACCCAGCGATAAAATAGACGTGCGCATACCGCCGTAAATATTGTCTACGGATCCCCAAATGACTAACCCGCACATCATGGCAAGTTTTTCACATACATCATAAAAACTGAAGTACCCTGCGTTATTGCCTGTTTGTGGAATTAGCTTGGAATAGGTAGAACGCGAAAGTGCCTGAATTCCACCCATTACCATTCCGATGGCAGCTCCGGTCAGATAAAAGTGCAAGGGGGTAACGATGAAATAAGCGCCTATACAGATGCCGATCCAAATGAGCACCGCAAGGATCAGGCTGCGCACATTTCCCATTTTTTTTGAGATCCAGGCAAAAAGGAATGCGCCTGCGATGCCTACAAATTGCAGCAACAAAATGGTGATGATCAGTTGCGTAACCTTGAGGTGAACCTCCTTTTCCCCAAAGGATCCGGCCATGAAGAGCACGGTTTGAACCCCCATGATGTAGAAAAAGAAACTGAGCAGGAAGGTGCGCAACACGGGCATCTGCTTGAGGCGGTTCCAGATCTTGACCAGTTCCTGATAGCTGTTGAACAGGTTCTGCTTCCTGGATTTTTTATCAGGGATACGATTGGGAAGGCGGGAAAACGTAACTTGTGCAAACCCGAGCCACCAAAGACCCGTCT
>DLXL01000200.1:3968-4615 GCA_003448025.1 Saprospirales bacterium
GACCCGTGAGCAAAAAGGCGAGTCGCGGCAGAAAGGTACTATCTGTTACCCCCAGCCGGTCCTTGTTCATGATCAGGGCCAGGTTGAATAACAGGAGTATGGTAGAACCGATGTATCCATACGCAAACCCTCTGGCGCTTACCTTATCCTGTTGGTCTTCAGTAGCTATGGCAGGTAAATAGGAATTATAAAAGACAATACTACCCGAGTAGCCTATGGTGGATAGCAAGGCGCCGGCCAGACCTACATACAAATGATCCCGGCCGTCAAACCAGAAAAGCATCAGGCAGCCCGCTACACCAATATAGCAGAACATGCGCATGAAGCCTTTTTGGTTTCCCGTATAGTCGGAAATAGAAGACAATAACGGC
The DNA here is from genome assembly GCA_003448025.1 of Saprospirales bacterium. Classification (GTDB taxonomy): domain Bacteria; phylum Bacteroidota; class Bacteroidia; order Chitinophagales; family Saprospiraceae; genus M3007. Next base: position 4,340 of record DLXL01000200.1, read on the forward strand.
GATAGCAAGGCGATAATACCGAACGCCAGACCCATGTTGATAGAATAGATCGCCGTATTTTCAATGGGATAACCAAATATATGAACAATGCCGGAGCCATTAAGCCGGGTAACCTGATTGTAATAGGCCGGAAAAATGGCAGAGGTAATCACCAACACATATACCGAGTTAGCCCAATCGTACATCGCCCAGGACCGAATGGTTCTGGGATCGTTTTTCTTAATCTGGATGTTAGACATTGGATATTGGATATTGGTCCCGAGTACTCGGGATGGA
>DLXL01000200.1:4748-5546 GCA_003448025.1 Saprospirales bacterium
GTCCCGAGTACTCGGGATGGATATGGATCAAAAGGCTTCGCCAAGGAAGAAATAAAATCCTCTTTGTCGTTTTCCAGGACCGTCGGAGTCGTTCCGCAACGCAATGGCATAATCAATGCGGATATTGGAGCGGGATTTCGGGTTGAGCAGAATGCGCAATCCGCCACCGGCTGCCAGATTGAACTCACTGAGCTGAATTTGCCTTGCCTCGTGGAATACTTCGGCGCCACCCACAAATCCTACCACGCCTATTCGTTTCCATACCTGCCACAGCTTGGATTTTTGATCTTCTTTCCAAAACGGCAGGCGGTATTCGGCTTCAAACGCCATCATGTGACGATCCTGATAGGTACCTTTGAAATAGCCACGGATGAATTTGTGGCCACCCACGCGCGACAAAGCCCGTATCGGAACGCCCTCTTTACTGTACTCCAGGCTGGCAAGTCCGCGCAACGCCAGGGTATGATTTGACCACGTGTTGATATACTGCCGAAATTCCAGTGAGTAAACACTAAAGGTATAATCGCTGCCCATCCATTTGCCATAATAGCGGCTGTTAAATTCCAGCATCGTACCTCTGATAGGGTTGATCATGTTATTCCGGTTGTCGTACAATAACTGAAACCCTACGCCAGATCTCAAGCCCTCCACCGGCGCATCGTTGATGAGCGAAGAATCCGGACTGATAAAAGTATATTGCTCAGGAATTACCCGATAGTTAAACAGGTATTCCAAATCGGATTGCAAACCGAAGTACAGGTTAGGCCGTATTTTGCGCAACACCACGGGCGAAAATTT
>DLXL01000200.1:5685-5888 GCA_003448025.1 Saprospirales bacterium
GCGCAACACCACGGGCGAAAATTTGATCCTGTCGGAGTCGTAGTTCAGATAGTTCAGGGTATCGCGTTGTCCTTCGGAATTGGTTTCAACCACCAGCACGGAAGCATCGTTGCCTATGCCGTAATTGCGGTCCGGATAACGCTGAAGCAGCAACTCCCCGCGGGTACGCCACGCGCGTGCATGGGTGAACACCTCCCAGCGGG
>DLXL01000200.1:6030-6600 GCA_003448025.1 Saprospirales bacterium
CATGGGTGAACACCTCCCAGCGGGATTCCAGTAATATTTGTTTGTTCAACGTATACACCGCCAGAAAGTCAATGTTCGACAGAGGCGTATTGCGGTCGCCTTTGCGCAGATCAAGATAATAGATACCTATGGCGCCGAGCGTAAGTTTTGTTTCGGGAGAATAACTGATGGCCGGAAAAATATCCAGGCGTTTGTAATCGCGCGGTGCAGGAGACTTGGAGAGGGAATCCTGCGTTTGGCCCTGGCTCAAAGTAGCGTAGAAAACGAGCCACCCTGCACTCAGCATGAATCTAATCCAGTCCGGGAATTTTTTGGGGAGACGTATAGCGTTCAGATTGTTCATGACGTTCAAGTTTGAGATGCTTCAATGCATGAAGGTATTAGCATCCTGTTTTGGGATAGGATGATATAAACAGTCTGACAGAATGATATTCGTCAGCAAACAATTTCGCAGGAATTTAATTAATTTGATCGGTTAAACAGGGGTAAAATCATCTATGTTGGCGGGTGTTTTCCCGCTTAAGTTTTTCAGCCAATTTAATAGAGTGCTTCAGCGAACGTTTGTTTTTC
>DLXL01000120.1:0-1379 GCA_003448025.1 Saprospirales bacterium
ACCTTATAGGTCTGAAAACACAAAGACAAGTATTCTGTACTAAATCACACCACTTTTTACATGAAGCATATATTTCTTTCCCTGGTTGCTGCATGGTTTGCAGTATCCGGACTGTTTGCCCAAACCAATGAAATCTCTGAAAAAAACATCAGAAAACACGTTACCTACCTGGCTTCCGATAAGTTGAAAGGTCGCGCCACCGGTTCTCCGGAGGAAAAAATGGCCGCCAAATACATCGCAAAGCAATTTCGCAAAGCCGGACTTACCCCCAAAGGCGATAACAATACCTACTTCCACCAGTTTGGCTTCCGAAAAAGCAAAGATCCGCACGGTGGTATTGATGCAGGCGCACCTCAGGTATATGCCCAAAACGTGGCCGGCTACCTCGACAATGGCGCTGAATACACCATTGTCATTGGTGCACACTATGATCACCTCGGTTTAGGACACGACCATAATTCCCTGGATGCCAATCCGGAAGGAAAGATTCACAACGGCGCAGATGATAACGCCAGTGGTACGGCCGGAGTGATTGAACTGGCGCGTTACTTCGCGAAAAACGGTGTAAAAGAGCAACATAACTTTTTGTTTTTGTGCTTTTCAGGCGAAGAACTTGGCCTTTATGGCTCTAAGAAATACACCGAGTATCCAACCATTGATTTAAGCAAAGTGAGCTTCATGCTCAATATGGACATGATCGGTCGTCTGAATGAAGAAAAACGACTGGTGGTTGGCGGAGTGGGTACTGCCCCTGATTTTGTTCCCACCATCAAAAACATGCCTTCTGATCTGGGTATTAAGCTGGACAGTGCAGGCGTGGGGCCCAGCGATCACACCTCATTCTACCTCAAAAATATCCCGGTACTGTTTTTCTTCACCGGTCAGCACATGGATTACCACAAACCCTCGGATGATGTTGAAAAGGTGAATTTCCCAGGGGTAAAGCAAATTCTGGAACTGGCTTCATCCATGATTCAGCGTTTAGATAAGCAACCTAAACTGAAATTCCAGGAAACCAAAACCAAAGAGGAAAACAAAGTTTCCTTTAAAGTTACACTCGGCATAATGCCTGACTATACCTGGGAAGGGGAAGGGGTACATGTGGACGGTGTTACCGAAGGTAAGCCTGCATCAAAAGCAGGTGTACAAAAAGGGGATATTATCCTTGGACTTGGTGATATTCAGGTGAAAACCATTCAGGACTACATGAAAGGATTGTCCATGTTCAAAAAGGGAGATACCACTAAAGTCAAAGTGAAGCGTGGAACAGAGGAAAAGGTGATGGATGTGACGTTTTAAAATCACTGCGAAGTATAGTTCACCGCGAAGTACGCTAAGGACGCAAAAAATGACTTTGCGCACTTAGCGTACTTTGCGGT
>DLXL01000120.1:1509-2735 GCA_003448025.1 Saprospirales bacterium
GCACTTAGCGTACTTTGCGGTGAATCCCCACTACTTAAACCGTATAGCCTTCACCGGAACAACACTACTTACCACAAAGGAGGGAAGCAATAAAAAGATCAGCGTGATAACCAGGGTTCCTGCATTGATTCCCAAAATACTCATCCACTCCATTTTGACCGGCGCATAGGACAGATAATAATCCACCTCGTTCAGCCGGATTATTCTGAAAGTATCCTGAATCCAGCAAAAACCAAGCCCAAGCAAGTTGCCCAGAACCATGCCGTTCAGGGTAATGACCGCCGCATGGTACAGGAAAATTTGCCTGATGCGCCTGTTCTCTGTCCCCAGCGCTTTTAGTATGCCGATCATGGTAGTTCGTTCCAGTACCAAAACCAGCAAGGCTGTGATCATGTTGATGATAGCTACCGCCAACATCAGCACCAGGATAACGATCTCATTCAAATCCTGAAGCTCCAGCCATTCAAAAATGCTTGGAAACTTGTCTTTAATGCTCACGGACAACAGGTTTTCAGGCAACACCTCCCGGTAAATATACTCATTGTACACCTCCAGATCACTGAGGTTGTCCAGCCAAATCTCAAAACCTGCTACCTGATTGTCTTGCCAGCCGAGCAGGTTTTGAACCTGGCGGATGTCGCAAAGCGCAAACTTCCGGTCATATTCTTCCAATCCTGTTTTATAAATGCCACAAACCTGAAACAAGCGTCTCGTTTGATCCCGGTCTTTCACAAAGTGAACAATAAACTTGTCGCCAACACCTAATTGTAGTCTGTCGGCGGTTTGGCGGCTGATGATAATATCTTTGGAAAATGAAGTGTCTGAATGTTGAATGGGGCGGCCTTCCAGCAGGTATGGCTGAAGATTATTCCAATCAAAGTCTTTTCCGATGCCTTTCAACAGGATGCCTTCCAGCGCTGTTTTCGTTCGAATAATGCCGGGTTTATGCGCAAACGCCTGAATATGCCGTATGCCACCCTTTGGCGCCGGGCCATTCCATTCCAAATGCTCCAAAACGGTGGGAGAAATGCCGGTAACAGTGTCTAAAGAAGGATAAAAATCCTGGTCAATGGCAATAGGCTGCGGCTCAAAAGAAAGGGAGTATGCTGTGTCTGAGATATGAATGTGGCCCCAAAACTCAAAAATCTTCCGACTGATTTCGCTTTTAAATCCGGCGATCAGGGCAGAAGAGGTAATCATGACTGCCACGCTGAGGGCTACCGCCA
>DLXL01000120.1:2893-7528 GCA_003448025.1 Saprospirales bacterium
ACCGCCAGCACCGCGATTCGAATGATCAGTTTGGAAAAATTTTTGCCTTTGGAAAAAGCGATCCTTTTGGCAATAAAAAAGGGCAAATTCATGTCGGATGAATGGTGCAGGACAATGCTCAACGGCACTTTAACGAAACACCGGCGGCAAAAGTACGCAGGGAATATTTGGCTTTGACAAAAACCTCCAGACGAATTACTTGTTACAAGGTTCCTTGAAACAACCACTACCTTTGGGTCCGACTTAACCTTCTTCCATGCGTAAATCCATTCTTGACTATTCCAGGGTTTCACAGCTTGCCAAAACAGATATTGCTTATGCTATCGGCGATGAACGCTTGATTCCATTTTATCAGTTTACTCCAGATCTGGATACTTTTCAAAAGGTAATAGAGGAAAAGGCAGGCAGGAAATACCCCCGAACAGATCTGGTTGAAACGCTACGCCACCAATACCAGTCGCTTCCTGAAAAAAAGATTGTTGCGCAAAATATTGCTGCCCTCCAGGAAGAAAGCACTTTTACCATTGTAACCGCACACCAGCCGACGCTCTTTGCAGGCCCGTTGTATTTCTTTTATAAAGCGCTTACAACCATTCGTTTAGCTCTGGAAGTGGAACGTAAAAGTACCGGAAAGCACCGGGTAGTGTCTGTATTTGTGTTAGGAAGCGAAGATCATGATCTGGAGGAGGTGAACAAGGTCAATCTTTTCGGCAAGCAACTGGTTTGGCAACCCAATGAATCAGGACCGGTTGGAAGTATGAGTACGGCATCGCTTAAGGATGTCTTAGCAGAATTTAGCGCCATACTGGGTGAGGATGATCGGGCCAGGGCGCTTTTCCAGCGGATAGAAAGATGTTACACCGGAAGCGAAACTTTTGCCGGAGCCACTCAGGCCTTGCTGCACGAATTCCTGGGAGATCTTGGATTGGTCGTGCTGAATATGAACGACCCTCGTTTAAAAAAACATTTTATTCCAGTTATCAGGGCAGAATTATTGGAACAGCCTTCTTTTCGCCTGGTAAGCGAAACCATCGCACAATTGTCTGGTAATGGATTTAAAACGCAGGCAACACCTCGTGAGATCAACCTGTTTTATATGCTGCCAGGAAAGAGAGAGCGGATTGTACGGGAGCAGGATACCTACCAGGTTTTGAACACTTCTATTCAGTTTACTCAGGAACAAATCCTGGAGGAGCTTGAACAGCACCCGGAGAGATTTAGTCCGAATGTGGTTTTGCGACCATTGTATCAGGAAATGATCCTGCCCAACCTGGCCTATGTTGGGGGTGGGGGAGAGCTGGCCTATTGGCTGGAAAGAAAGTCGCTGTTTCAGTACTTTCAAATCCCGATGCCCATGTTGGTGCGTCGACATTCCATACTTTGGCTGGATCGGGATGTTTTGAAGAAACTTCATAAAGCAGGTTTTACAGCTTCAGAGTTCTTTGCAGATACGGATACTTTGATCCGGAATTTTGTGGAAAAACATGCATCTGCCGAAGTGAGCCTGGAACCACAGATCCAGACACTTCGTAGTATGTATCAACAACTTGCTGAAAAGGCGAAAGCCATAGATCCAACATTGGAGGGATCCCTGATGGCTGAATCTGTCAAGGCAATTTCAGGGCTGGAGCAGTGGCAAAGCAGGTTGGTTAGGGCTGAAAAGCAAAAGCATGAAACGGCCTTACAGCAAATCCGTTCGTTAAAAGAAAAGTTGTTCCCGGCAGGAGGATTACAGGAGCGACATGATAATATATGGCCTTATCTGCTCAAGTATGGCGACGAATTTATTGGCCTCATTCTTCAATATTTGGAACCCTTTGATCCGGGATTTGTGATTCTCGAAGAGGAGCCGGTAGCTTAAATGTGCCAAATATTCCGCGCTATTGTGCATACCGGGATAACAATAAGGAGCAACCATCTAACGATTGTTGGAATCAGGCCGGAATCATTTCGTTTATGGCACGGCGCATGTCAAGCAGGCTGCTCCTTTCCGGATGCTTATTTGCTTTAAGGCTCATATACCATCTTAGCCTGGTTTCTTTCCAAAAGATGGAGATCCATGCCAGAATTGGCATCAGAATACCAAGGGTAAGGATCCAGGAGCTACCGGTAAGGAGTCCTGTGACCATCCAGATGCCAAAGTAAATCAATCCTAAAAGCACGGCCATACCCATTAGTGCACTGGTATAGAACTCTTTTTTCTTTACCTTTTCTTTTGTTATGCCATAAATGAAGTAGCGAACGGGCCACCCAATGATATATCCCACCAAAGCGAACGGCGCCATCAGCATCAACAATGCTAAACGGGATATTCCGGACTGTTCTGGTTGAATAAGTGATTCATCTGTCAAGCCCGCCTTTTCAAGGGCATTGAAATAATTGGAAACCTGATTGGCCAGTTTGGCCTTTTCCTCAGCAGGCATTATGTTCAGCCTGTTCAGCATAGCCTTTTCATGCCAAAACGGTTTAGCGTGATGCTCAACAACCGGGAGTGGGGATACCGGATTTTGATTGCGCGAGATCTGTAACAAATGATCTGCCAGATCAAAATCTAATGGGTCCTCAACATGATAGCAGATTTCTTTGAGGGCCTTTTCTACATCCCGGCACAACTGGTTAATGGCAGCCGCCGGATTTTTCTGATAGGCTTCCCAATAGTCCTTTACAAATAGCGGTTTTCCGGTCACGATTTTGGCCTCATCGCGGGTTTGAGCTCCATTGTAATAATTACAGCCAACCGGTACAATTTGCAGATCCTCCATCGGATCAATGGCATAGGTTCCGAAAGCTACCCTTGCAAAACCCTTATGGGCTGGTAAAACCTGCTTTGACAAATGGTGTTCCCCTTCAACGAAAATATTTACGGCAACCCTGCTTTGAAGCTTTTGCCTGCAATAGTCAAAGACCTCGTCATTTTTGCCCCGGCCATCATAGCCATCCCGTTGTCGGTACACCGGAAACATATTGGCACTTTCCAGCAGTTTTCTAAAAAACGGTTTCTGAAAAATATCGCCCCTTGTCATGTTATAGACCGGCGGATCAAAAAAGATACAAAAGAAAATGGGGTCAATAAATGCGGTAGGATGGTTGGCTGCTATAATTACCGGAGTATGGGATTTAACACCCAATCGGTTATGCAGGTAAATTTTTCTGAATAGTAATCGGTAGACAATATGTATAAACGGGTGCAGTATCCAATATAACCAACCCGTACTTTGCCGTATCAATCTGAAATCCATGCGGCAAAAATAATCAAGTTGTATACAAGTAAGCGGGTATGCCCGTTTAACTTGCTTTAGCCGCCGTTCGTGCCGTTACCTTTACTTTCAAACAGTGCCAGCAGGATATTACCCATATACACTCCTAAAGCAGATTCCACCAGGGTGAGGAACATGGTCATGTCCTGGAAATTTAACACGTTTGGCGCCAGGGCTTTTAAACTAATCAACGACAAAACAATGACAAAATGGCCATTGACCAGCCATTTGACCAAGCCATTGATTGGCGCTCCGTTTTGGGTATTTAATGCCGGTTCCGTGATACTTCTTCCTATAAAACGGAAAACGGCGCCGCCATACAACGCCGTAACAGGCGCGAGTACCCCCATCAAAGAAGTAAATTCTTCAAAGTCAAAGCCCCTTAGAATGTAAAAAATACAGGAGGCCCCGATCAATACAAAGTGATAGATCAGTATCAGCCTTGCAATACGGGTTCTCGGCGACAACGGAGGAACTGTGGCGCCGGTAGCCGGGTTTGAGGTGTTGGTTGATGCGTCTGAAGCCATAGTCTGTACCATGGGCGGTAATTGAGTTTAGCGAAGGTAATCCAACATTCTTTTAAACAGGCGCTTTTGATACTCCTCCAGGTTAGATTTGTATTTTAGCTCCATGTCTTTGTAGTCGTTTTTTCTGGGCGGGAATACGATGCCTGAACCATATTTTCCCTGGAATTCCCAGGTGAGTTCGACATCCGGACCTTTTTGGACTCCTTTTACATATACGCGGTGGTATTCAAAGTAGCCATCAGGGCAAATTTCATTATTCAAATGCGTTACTTCCAGCACAAATTCATCATAGGCTGTGTAGGATGTATCCACTTTTGCTTTCCAAAGAATAGGCGTTCCTTTGGTTTTATACTGGTTAACGAGCCACTGCCTTGCTTTCGTACATACTGTCCCAAGGTTTTTATCCCGAAGCATCGTAAAATTTTCTCCGGAATTGATGCCTTGCATGGATGCGGGCAATTTGACAGAGGTTATGGCGCCGGAACGGATATTCCGTTCATCTACAGGTACACGCCCTCCTTTGGTATACACCCTGGCATGAAAGTGAGGAGGTTCGTGACAGCGAATGATCACCTCTGCCTGGTTTTCATGTATCTCTGCCAAAAAGGCCCACTTGTGCAATAATCGCTCGTGAAAGGTTTGACCGTTGATCTGTTTGTTGGCCTTTTCAAGTCCCTGCCAGGCACATTGCAGGGAATCGCAGGTGCGCTTGCCATTATAGGTAGGGCGAAGGAACAAGGTAACCTTTCGTGCCTCCACTGCTACTGAATCTGCTTTAAGCATATGCCCCAATTGGTTTTGTCGCAACCAGGCATTGAATTCCAACTTTTTCTTTTGAAAAAATGGTTTGT
>DLXL01000294.1:0-171 GCA_003448025.1 Saprospirales bacterium
TTTTTATCATCCACGGCATAATACTAGGCTTCGGCATTACCTTCTAAATTCTGCTTGTATTGAAATTTTATTTGATGTCCTTGCCCTGCATCTATTAGGCTAATACTTTTGTTTCATTATTTACCTCTTAACATATTTAAAAATGCTAATTTCAAACAATTTCAAACAATT
>DLXL01000294.1:368-12671 GCA_003448025.1 Saprospirales bacterium
TCAAACAATTTCAAACAATTTCAACCTTTTGTCTAACTTTATTTTTCATTTCAACATCAGTTGCCCAAACAACTCTTTTCCAAACAACTACTTATGAAAAAAGTGATTTAAGTGCTAACCAAGTATCTAGGTATGAAAAATCCGAATTTTCAGATGTAACAAAAACAATCACGTTTATCCAAATAAACAACTTTGCCCAACAAGTAGCAGATCAACTGTTGGAACTTTCGGTACCAGGCGATGCTAATATTTATTCCTTCCACGCCAGGTATGTTTGGTCTCCTTCTTTAGACGATATTACCTGGTATGGCGATCTTATTGACTCACTTGGATATGCCTCACTCCAATTTAAAGATGGCGAACTGTCCGGATATTTTAACATTGAAGAAAGAGATTTTTTCATCCGACCCTTGGGAGGCGGCGCCTATATTCTTGTTGAATTAGAGGAGGAGGATGCTGCAATTTGCGGCTATAACGTACCCGATAACCCAACGGAAATTATCCCTGAAGAAGCGGCACAAATAGCCTCAGATCGTGAAGAAAATTGTGATGTAAAAATACTGGTGCTTTATACCAGCAAGGCTGCCGAAGAGATTGACAATGTTACAAACTTCATATTGGGTCTTATTGCTCAATCGAATCAAGCGCTCCGCAACAGTGGGGTCACACATTCGGAGTTAACATTTGTATTGGCGGGTAAAGAGCTACTTTCAGACTTTGAAGAGACTGGCAATATTACGAACGATTTGACGGCTTTGAGAACCAATTCCACCGCTATTTCACTTCGCAACAGTTTATTTGCTGATTGTGTGGTGCTACTTACTAATGGGGATTACAGTACAAATAGCAGCCCTGTTTATGGCCTTGCACCCTCCTGTGGACCTGCGGACGAATTATCTTTTGCTATTGTCCAAGTCAATGCTGCAGCATCAAGGATGTCCTTCGTCCATGAATTGGGGCATCTATTCGGGTGCAGACACAGCCAAGGAAACCTAAACGGAGGTTGTGAGCCTACCTTTAACCGGCCTTATGAATTCGATTTAAGTTTTTGGAAGAAAAATTATAACACCATCATGGAATCTGGTGTGAAAAAGAAAAAACGAATTCCTCATTTCTCTAATCCAGATGTTACATATCGCGGTCATGCTACCGGTACATTTGGAGACACTTCAGGGGTGGCAGAAACCAATAATGCCCGGCAATTCCGCGAACAGGCATGTATCGTGGGAGCGTACAGGTCATCGAATGATTTGCGTGCAATTATTTATGGTGATGATCGTTGGTGCGTTTCATCGCTTGGTATTCCTATTCCACTTGTGGCACAAGCATCCGGTGGGGGCCCAGGGCCTTATACCTATTTATGGCAAATCAGTAGCGATGGAATCAACTATGATCCGACACCGCTCAGCACCACTGCCAATGCAACTGTGCCCATGCCAACCACACTTGAGGTTGGAGATGTCGTTTTTATCAAATTGACTGTGGTTTCAGGAACCGGGCAAATGTACGTTACTTACCAGGATATATTAGTAATACCGCTTGAAAGCCCGGAATGTACTTATGGCCAGGAACGCCCTGTACATCTTAGCAACACTGACGAGCGTACTCTTTTATTTTCTTTGAATCCCAACCCTGCCGATAATTATGTGAGCATTTTTGTTTCAAATATGGTGTACCCGGACGATTTTTCGGTTGAATTATTCTCAATGATGGGGCATCTTTACCTGCAGCAACCTTTTGGTTTGGGTACAGAAAACCGCTTGGGTTATGATCTCAATACCATTCAACTACCAAATGGAACCTATCTCGTACGTATCAGGTCAAAAAATACATACGAAACCAAAAAACTCATCATTCTCCATTAAAAACAACACTATGCGTTACGCCAAAACATTGCTAGTGCTACTGACCGCCATCATGCTATTTTCCTGTCGAAAGGATGACGATTATTACTGGGGCACGATTACTGTGCAAAAAAACGGGGTAGATTGGCCTAGCAAAATACGATCAACTCAAAGCACCATATCATCTTCAAAGATTAATATCAACATAAATACGATTGATCAGGATGGTATAGTGGTGGAACAGCTAAACTTCTTCAAGATTCCGAAGGCCGTTGGCTTTTACCCACTGTCATACACATTTGATCAACCTCCAAATGACTCTCTGATTGGATGTATATATGCCAATGGTTACGACGACCAATTATTTGACAGCTATTTGTTGTCTCCTCTGGATTCAACTAGTTTTCTCGAGATTACTGAATACGACAGCAAAAAGAAGGAAGTAAAAGGTCGGTTCAACCTCATTGTGTGGCCAGATATCAAAGGAAGTTGGAATGCGCCAGACAGTATAGTTTTCTCCAATGGAGAATTTCATACAAGAGTTGTAGATTAGATTTATGACAAGATAGCCCCTTCTGCAATGAGGGGGCTATTTTTCACAAATCCTCCAGCTTCCTCGGCCGCCGCACCTGCTCCCAGAAGAAACCTTCCAGTTTTTTGGTCTCCTTGCCGGCCTCCTTCATTGGAATGAATTTACCGCTGGGTTTCTGGTAAAATTTGATACTCTCTACCTTGTTATCCCCAAAAAACAGGCGCATTTCCGAGCAGGCCGTTTCATTCAACCCGATATAGGCTTTTTTATCATCCACGGCATAATACAAGGCCTGAGCATTACCCTCCACAAGCATTTCCTTCGCTTCATCATCACGGAAGTACACCGTGGAGTATTTGCCACGTATCTGGTTGAATAAAATCCCGTCCTCCGAATTGACCACCAGTGCATTCTGGCGCAGCCAAAGTCGGTCGAGTTTTTTGTCTTTCAACAACATCCGGATGGTATCGCCGGAAAACTGCGAGGTATCCGACCAAATCACTGGCTGGTTATTAACCCGGTAAAACCAAAAAATGGAATCTGCGCTGCTAAATGTCAGCGAATCGCAGGCAGCCTGAAGATCGCTTTTGAAAATCCGCACATCCCGGTGCGCCAGCAATTGTCGTACATCGCTGGCAGAATCCGGCTTGAATGAAGTCAGCGTATCGGCGCTCATGTAGAGCGTATCCCGGTCTATGAGACTTTTCATCATGGGCCTTCCGCCTGCACCTTCCGGCCCGAAACCGCCAAAAGCATTGAGGTATTGCGATTTTTTGTTGTAATCCATGCGCCACGACAACACCGTGTAATTGCTGGAAGTATCCTGCCACGATACACTACCCAAGGCTACCCCGTTGCCCAATACATCGTTGAAATCCAGCGAATCGGCTTCAATAATATTGGGTGGATCGCTTACGCGCCCGCGACCCGTGAGTTGATAAATTTTGTTCTTACTGTCATACCGGATCTCACTGCCCTGAATATCACGGGTACTGTCGCGGAAATGCGCACTGCCGCGGAGGATGGTTTTTTCGGTTTCCGAGTTGAACCGAATCACTTCTGCATCGGCAATTTCACCTTTTTTAGGATCTTCAATATGTGCGTCTCCTTCCAGGGTATAATCCTTCAAACTTCCTTCATAACGCATTTTACGGGCCCTGCCCAGCTGCCCGTCCTTCTCATATTGCGGATTTTGGTCAAACTCCGCAAAGTCGGTCTCCATATCATAAAACCCACTTTCCGTGTATATTTTACTGCCCCGCTGACTAATCAGCGTGGGCGCTACAAACCGCACCAGCTGGGCTTCCGTATTGAAAGTCATGGTATCGGTTCGCATGGTAAACTCCGGATCCGTAACCACCACATTGCCTTTCAGGAGCACCTCTTTTTGGTCTACCAGATAAGTGCCGCGCCTGCTCACCACCTGGCTTTTACCGTTGGTCATGGTGGCGCCGGTGGTATAGGTGGCAATTTTGTTGCCGGTATCGTACCGTAGTCTTTCGGTAAACAGCTGTTGTTTACCATTCACCAAAACCACCTTGTTGAAGAGATCGCTGATTTTGGTCGCCGCATCATAGTGGGCAGAATCGGCAAATGCTTTGACAGTATCGCCTTGTGCAATCACCACATTACCGCGCAGGATGGCAAAATCCTTATCCAAAACCGCTGTATCGCAGTAAATGAGGGTGTTTTCCTGCCGCATGCGCACTGTACCACTCAGCTTTTGGATTTCACGTCCGTTTTTGAGGAAATATTCAATAACGGCTGCGGTTTCAATTTTTAGTTTTTGGGTATCGGAAGCGGCCGACGGTGGACGGTCCCGAGTACTCGGGAGGGGCTGGTTGGTGATTTTAGAGGCAGGAGGAGTAGGTGTTTGCGCCAACAATTGATTGGTGCAAAGTGCGATCAAGAGCGTAAACAGCCCGAATTTCAATTGTTGAATATTAGGTTTCAATCCAGAATTTCTTTGAGAAAAAAGTTTTGGGGCGTTAAAAGCGTATCTTAAATAATTTAAAGATCCGCGAAAACGAAGCCCTTCCTCAACTGTTGTGGAAACACTCATCTTTGAAAAACAAATAATAGATTATCATTATGTTTTCAAAGAAATAAGGCGTGTAAAAAAGAAAGGCAAGTCAAACAGGTTGGTATTTCAAACCATGTTTATTACAAAAAAACGCCGCACTTTTTAGGTACGACGCCTTGTAAAATTCCGACGCCGGATGCACCTTCTTGGAGAAGTCCCCCGCTCAAACGCCCTAAACGTTTCGGATTTTCAAAACAAAGGTACTTCAAATTATTCAAAAATACAAACAACAGGTATTGGAAAAATATCAGAGCATAGACAAGAGGATGCGATGTCTTTTAGATCTTGTTAAAGCCATTTGATGTTAATACTGATAGATCAACGGCCAATAGCGGCTGGTCTACCGTATGGATTAACCATAGACCGGAAGTTCAAAAACCTCACAACAATAAAAACAATTTGTTTTACATTTAAAACATTTGTTTTATTTTTGCCCGATATTACATCATCACCGCAAAACTCCGTTACTTTGGGCGCAAATATCAAATCATCCAGGCCGGGAGGCAATACCAAACCAACGGCTCACAAAATGCCGGCTGCAAAGGCTGGCAAACCATCCAAACCGGATATGCAAGAAGTTAAGTATACTGAAGATGAGATTAAATCGCTCGACTGGCGGGAGCATATCCGACTGCGCCCGGGCATGTACATCGGCAAATTGGGCGACGGCTCCAGTCCGGACGACGGTATTTACGTACTTCTTAAAGAGGTGCTGGACAACTGTATCGATGAATATGCCATGGGATACGGCAAAGTCATTGACATTACACTCAATGAACATGGCTGCACCGTGCGCGACTACGGGCGCGGCATTCCGCTCGGCAAAGTAGTGGATGTGGTTTCCAAGATCAATACCGGCGCCAAATACGACAGCAAAGCGTTTAAAAAATCGGTGGGCTTGAACGGCGTAGGTACCAAGGCTGTGAACGCACTTTCGGAATATTTCAAGGTTACGGCCGTGCGAGACGGTCAGATGAAAACCGCCGAATTCAACTTCGGAAACCTGAAAAAAGAGAGCAAAATTGAGCCTTCCAAGGAAGACAACGGTACACTGGTGGAATTCAAGCCCGATAATGGCCTTTTCCGCAATTACCGCTGGCTGCCGGAATATATCGAGCAAAAACTCGGGGACTATGCCTACCTGAATGCCGGATTGAAAATCAACTTCAACGGAAAATCATTCTTGTCCAGGAACGGATTGTTCGATCTGCTGGAGAAAAAAACCGGTCAGGAATCCACTCGTTACACTATTATTCACCTGCGCGGCGAGGATGTAGAAATCGCCATGACACACGGCAATCACTACGGAGAACAAATTTACTCCTTCGTGAACGGTCAGAACACCACCCAGGGCGGCACACACCTCAACGCTTTCCGAGAGGCGCTGGTGAAAGTGGTGCGCACCCACTTCAAAAAAGAATTCGATGCCAAAGATATTCGGGAGAGCATCATTGCCGCAGTGGCCGTACGCGTAGAAGATCCCATGTTCGAAAGTCAGACCAAGACCCGACTGGGCTCCGAACGCATGGCCCCGGATGGCCCTGCCATTCGAACGTTTATGTCGGATTTTCTCTCCAAAGAGCTAGACAATTTCCTGCACAAGAATCCGGAGGTTGCCAAGGAATTGTTGAAGCGCATCCAGCAAAGCGAACGCGAGCGAAAGGAAATTTCAGAAGTAAAAAAATTAGCCAACCAAAGAGCCAAAGCAGCCAATATACACAACAAAAAACTGCGCGACTGCCGTTACCACCTCAATGAAAAAGGTCCGGAGGAGGTACGCCTGGCTACTACGGTATTCATTACCGAGGGTGACTCGGCCAGCGGTTCCATCACCAAATCCAGAAATACCGACACCCAGGCTGTATTCAGTTTGCGGGGTAAACCGCTCAACTGTTATGGCCTGACCAAGAAGATCGTGTACCAGAACGAGGAATTCAACCTGCTTCAGCACGCACTGAATATTGAAGACTCCCTGGACGACCTGCGCTACAACCGCATAGTCATTGCCACAGATGCCGATGTAGATGGCATGCACATTCGCCTGTTGATGCTCACCTTTTTCCTGCAGTTCTTCCCGGATGTAGTGCGCAATGGCCATTTATACATCCTGGACACCCCACTGTTCCGGGTGCGTGACAAGCAGCATACCTATTATTGCTATTCAGAAACGGAGAAACAGGCAGCCATTAAAAAACTGCGCGGCAAACCGGAAATTACCCGATTCAAGGGTTTGGGCGAGATTAGTCCCAACGAATTTGGAGCCTTCATTGGCGAGGACATCCGCCTCGACCCGGTATTCCTTCCTGAAGACACCAATCTGGACCACGTGCTGGATTACTACATGGGCAAGAACACACCGGAGCGCCAGGAGTTTATTATTGACAACCTGCGGGTAGAACTGGATATCATTGAAGCAGAGGAAGAAGTGCCGGTTGCGGAGGAAGCGGTAGTTGGGTAAGCACGTTACATCGCTTTTAGCCGATAAGCTTCCAGATAGTTAATTAATGAACGGCTTGCAGCATTTTTCAGCCAGGCATCTTCTTCATGGCTGACTTGAATAATTTCCTGACTCCGCACTCCTTTAAATCGTTCGCTTACATCTTTGAGGGTATTTATTTCTGATGGACTCAGGTACTTAGAAACATCTGGTAATTCACCAGGTAAAAATTTACTCCCAATGCTACCATTGGGATACTCATGGTGTTCAATACGCACAAACCCTTCATTTTCAGCAAATTGGAATAAGCCATCAAAGTTGTTAGGCACCGGTCCCATTTCAATAGCCCGGTATTTGGCGCCACTAATAGATCGGCCATGCCTTTTGAAATGAACAAAATCTGCATAAAAAAGCATTTTGTTCATTTGTGTTTTGAAAACAGGCATAACATCAGCAAAATACCGCGTCATGGCGCTCATTCTGTATGGATTGGGCTGCCTAAAGCCACGTTCCACATCAGGACGAGGTGAACCCATTAATAATTGGGTTGTCCATTCTTTTTCTCGCCAATGGACGTTTTTATCCAAGATATCATCGGCTTTTTTTATCAGCTCTTTCTTTTCCTCTTCTTCAAGGCTGCTATACTCTACCAATTGGCAGAAACCCTTTGGGTGATGTGCTAAAAAAATCAGGCTGGCATTCGATTCGCTGGGCAGTTCTCCATGCTCATATTGCTTGTATTGGTTAATTCCGAAACGAAGCACTTCAGACATTTTAGCTGCTGAAATACCATACTGCTCCCTAATCTCGCGGATTTCTTCCGGAAAGGGCAGGTTGTACTTGCTCCTGTATTGATCAGCGGCTTGCCGAAGATTCGTTTCCATCATATTGGGATCCTCAAACTCCTCTCCGGAGTCTTCACAATACCAAGCATGGTACATGACCGGGAAGGATTCTTTGCGAATGGCAAGGGTGCTTTCTCGGATAAGCAGCTTCATTTCCTTGCCGGTAATTGGACTTTGCATAGGTGGTAAGGCTTGGATTCTAAAGAAAATGGATTACATCCTCAAAGGATAAGACATCGGGAACTCAGCAACATGAAACGATATACAAATCGTAGGGTTACTGGGCAAACCAAGCGTGATTTTGATGTATATCTCCTGTCCTTTTATGACTTTACCAAAGACCCACATATCGGCGCCTCCGTAAAGTATTTCTGGCAGTGGCCCTTCGGCATAGTCCTCAACTGCCAGTTCAGCCAGAATGGATTTTACATCGTTGACAGAGATTTCAAGGTCTGCAAGGGTTTGGGTGTTTTTTTGTCGGTCATTTCGAAAAATTATGCCCCAGATACCAAGTTTTACTTTGAAATTCTCCAGAAAAGCCTCTGTAAGTATTTTTGTTTCCATAATTAAATACGGGAAGGCATACATCGAGGTATGCTCTTAATTGAAAAAATCTTTGAATCCTTTTCATGACTGGAGTAAAATAACGACTTGATAGTTAAACTTTGTCGTGCAAAGGTAATGACATTTTTTAAAAAATCACTTTTTAGTGAAAAAATAAAGACCTTATGCGATTATTTTTTTTACTAACTCATCCGCTTGCTTTAATTCTTTTGACAGATATTTTTTAATCGCAACTCTGAGTTTACCCAAATGTATGGTGCTTAATGGCTTGGGTGGAGGATTGTCAGCCAAATACTCTGACGTACGTTCATGGCAAATCTGCCCTAATGCTGCCAGTTGGCGGTGGGTTTCCAACGCATCATCATACTTGGGGTAATAAATATCCAGGATTTTTTTGTGGACATGCCTTGCACCAAAAAGACCTTTTGCCTGAAAGTCTTTCATCATTTCATTTGGGATTTCCGAATTTAAGATAGAAGAGAGATAATAAGCCTCCTCATTACTTTCAGTTGAAAGCCAATAGGTTGTATTCTCAACCATAAAATCCAAATCCAAGTTCTCCCGCTGTACCACAGTTGCATTTGCATCTTTAGCTGAAGAGTTATATAACACAAGGTAGGGGTGATTGAGATTTTGGTCTGTGAGTTTGTTTTGCCAGTTCAAATAGTTTTCGCTTGACATTCCGCTGTTTTTCTCCGTGCGGTATATTTGCCATATACGCTCTACATCGGTGAACCAAGATGCCGCATAGATATAACCTTCTCTGCGAAGATCCTCTGCACTTTGAAGTTTGATCTTTTTCTGATTATCCACAATATCGATCAACAAGGGCAGGGAAACTAGATCTGGCTCATACAACGCAAAGGGTAGAATACTTTTAGCCAGTGCAGTACGGAATAAGAACCGACTTTCTATACGCTTATTATTAAACTGAACAGTCTTCCAGGGAGCTTTTGCGTCGGCTTTTATGCCTTCAGCTGTGCTGACGGTCACAATCCGATCATGCCAATCAGGGGGAAGTTGGCCTTGCACATCCACAAAAAAGAAGCAGCGTGGAAAGATGGTTGCACCATTCTTGAAAAGGTTTTTATAAGGATTTTCTGTTGTTTGTTTCTTGGTCTTTGTTGTACTGAATGCCGAGGATTTCCCCTGCTTCGCATAAAACCAAGTGGTGGGAGTTTCGCTTAATTTAGGCTCAGCCTCCGCCCAGTGGCAGTTATGGTCACGTAGCCGCCCAGTCAGTTCCAAGCCTTTAATCCCTGCGGCCGGTAATGCGCGCTTAAGTTCAGCCTTTTCGGTAAAAATGACACAACTCGGCACCCGGAACAGAGGCGACACTCCCGCCAAATCCCATAATGACTTAATCTTAAAGCCTTTTGCGGTACCACTTCGGGTATTATCATGTTGTTCTGCGCTGAAAAAACTTCTGGGCAACACAAAAGCCAACTGACCTTTTTCTTTTAAAAAGTAACTGCTGCAATAAGCGAGAAAAATTGCTGCGATTTCCATCTGCGGCATTAAAGCTTTTTTCTCTGGTTTAACTTCATATTGCTCAGCCAAGGCTTCAAGAGTGTTTTGATATTGTTCATTTTTGATAGAATTGAAGGTAAACCAAGGCGGATTGCCTACAACATAATCGAACTTCCCAGCCAAAAAATAAGGTTTGTAAAGATTTTGAACCACAAATTTCCAGATACTGTCTCGTCCCTTTTCTTTGGCCGATTTGAAGGCCAGGTATATTTTATAAAAGCCTTCAAGTACTTGCGGGCTTAGTCCGCTTTGTTTAAACTGGGTGCGAAGGATAGCTTGTAGGGTAGCCTCAGATTCAGCATTTTTCCCCATGGTGATTTCGGCTAAATCATCGCAAGCTTGAAGTGCATCATCAAAAAGGCGCACGTCTTCCAGCACTTGTGTATTGAGATAAAACTGTTCTTCGTCAATCGAAATGGCAAAATCGTTTCCGAAAAGGTTCGATACGCCTTTCGGGGCCAGCAGGGTGTTCGCCAGTGTGATGTTGAGGCGCACCGGACGACGGGCATTTCTCACCCCTCGTCCGAGGGTGAGCAGAAGTGTAGTCTTGGCAATTTGCACAGACAACGGGTGGATATCAATACCATGTACCTGTTGACTAATATCCTCAGGCGCAAGGTTGGGGTGTAACTCTCGCAAGCGATGAGCAGCCGCGCGTAAAAAAGAGCCACTGCCACAAGAAGGGTCAAGAATGCGATCTGTCGGCTGGAAATGGTACTCATTCACGACCCGCTCACAAAGCCAATCAGGAGTATAATATTCGCCCAGAGCATGCCGGGTATCTAAATCAATCAATTCCTGATATACACCCTTTAACACATCTTCTTCCACTTCTGAGAAGTCAAATGTGGAAATTTCTTGCGCGATGATTCGAAAAGTTTTTTTGAGGTTGCGAAAATTGAGGTCGCTTTTTACCCAATGAAAAAAGTCGTTTTCGACAAAGTTGTGAATATTCAGATCATGAAAAATACTACCGTCCAGAATACCCTTCATCTCCTCGTCGCTGATATAATCATCATTTGACACGACCGAATAGGCTAGCATTTTGGCAAATACGCTTAGGTAGGTGTGAATCAGAAAGTTCTGTTCCGTTGCATCGAATGAGCCATAAGCGATGCTCAAAAAGCGTTTCCACTCGCGAAAAGAAACCTGTACTTCTCCATATTTTTTGGCTTCATCAAACCACTTGTTCATTTCCCGAAAACACTCAATAAAAACTGATGAGTGGTAGCCAAAAGCCTCTTCAATATCCTTTAAAGTAGCTTTTCGCCGCTCTTCCTTGAACAAATACCTGTCTAAATAGAAGTAAAATTCGTCAGCGTTGGCTTCCGTGAGCGAGAACGAAGCAGAGGAGACTTCCTCTAAGACCAATTCATGCTCTTGTAAAGTATCTAACTTTGGAATACAATCAGCAGCAGGAGCGAATACTCTCCAACTGATAAAATCCGAAGCTATAAGGGTAAAATTATAACCCTTACCTGAGCGAAATTGGCCGAGTAAATAACCAGCAAGTTGCTCTTTTGCATGGGGTAATGTCTTGCGTAGGTCGTTCTCAAACTCAATAATGATTTGACTATACATCGTGTCAGCGCTCCCCCGATGAAGTTTATCTTTACGTGGGATATTAATTACTGTAGCTTCCGCTCCAGCGCTCATAGCATCAACGATGCGGACGATGTCTGCGTCAGCAGCATAAAGTCGATTGAGCAGGTCTTTGAAAGCCTCCTTTTTTGTCAATTCTTTATTTGCTGTACGAATTTTTTTGAGGTAGTCGAGGATTGGTTGGGTTCGGGTAGTAGACATGAGCAAAGGCGAGTTTGCGACAAATATACTACCATACTCAAATCAGATGTACACTCTAAACCTTACCACTACCTTTGCGTTTATGCATTGACAAAGATGTTTTATGAAAAACACGCGTACCCTTATCATTATTGGCGTACTTGCCATTGTAGCATACGTATTTTACCAATACCGCCAGCCACGGTTTGCTTCTGGTGAAGTGGCGCCCGATTTCGAGGTTGGCCTGCTCAATGGTGAGCGCGCCAAGCTTTCGGATCTGAGAGGGAAATATGTTTTACTCCAATTCTGGGGTAGCTGGTGCGGTCCATGTCGGAAAGAAAATCCGGAACTGGTAATAATCTACCAGGAGTTTCACGAAAAAGGCTTTGAAATCTTCAGCGTAGGGATTGAACAGAATCCAAACTCCTGGAAGAGCGCCATCAACCGAGACGGATTGGTTTGGAAATATCACACCATGGAATCCGGCGAATTCAACGGCGGATTAGCACTGCAATACAACATCAAATCCATCCCTGCTACCTTCCTCATCAACCCGGAAGGCCAGATCATGGGTGTCAACCTCAAGCCTGTATACATCGAGCGTATGTTGAAGGAAAAGCTTTGACGGTGGACGGTCTACGGTGGACGGTCTACGGTGGACGGCCTACGGTGGGATTGCGTGGGAA
>DLXL01000032.1 GCA_003448025.1 Saprospirales bacterium
TTTTTGTAAAAAAACACCGGCAGTTTCGTGGTTTTCGCCATAATAGGGCGGCATAGCTGCCTCCCCAATTCCCACTACTCCTTGCCAATGCAGGGTAGTAAGCATGGCATTGGTATGCGTTCTCATACCGGTAGCCAGCCGGAAAGGGTGTTTCAATTCAAGCAATAAAGGTTCAAACGTGCAAAGCATGCGTAAGATTTTCTATAAAAATGGTTCAGCAAGCGCAATTATCCTAATTTTGCAGGATCATGGAAAAGAACGAGCCTTTTATTATTTCAGTAAACGGCGGACAGCATGAATTTGCCTTCATGCCGGAAGACGCTAAAAATCTGGATATCGTGCCTGATGGAGCCGGTAAATATCAAATTATTTATCACGAACGCTCCTATACAGCCGAATTGCTGGAAGCAGACTATCCTTCCCGGCAGTTATTGCTTCGGATCAATGGAGTGGCATATTCCCTGCACATTGCCGATCACTATGATCGCCTGGTAAAACAACTAGGACTGCATTCCGGCGGTGGTGTAAAACAAAACACCATCAAAGCGCCGATGCCCGGACTTGTACTGAACCTCATGGTTGCTCCCGGAGACAAGGTACAAAAAGGAGATGGACTCCTTATTTTGGAAGCCATGAAAATGGAAAATGTCATCAAGGCTGCTAACGATGGTGTGGTAAAAACCATCGCGGTCCAAAAAGGAATAGCTGTTGACAAAGGGCAACTATTACTTGAAATGGAGTAGCAGAGCCATCCAACCTGCAATGGCCAATTAAATGATATGAGTCATAATAAAATAAACCTGGGTTTGGCATTGGTGCTGCTTTTGTGGCTTTGTACAGGTGTGCAAGCCCAGGGTGTACAGTTGCAGGAGGAGCCAGGAGTTTCTGAAATGGTGCATAATTGGCTGGCTAACAACCGGGCAAATCCGAAGATGGAAGGCTGGAGGGTTCAGATTATGGCCTCCACTGACCGCAGGCAGGTTGATGACGGGCGTAACCGCTTCCGGCTGGGCTATCCGGAGGTTGCGGCAGCCGTGATACAAGAACAACCCTATTATAAATTACGCGTTGGAGCGTTCCGAACCAGACAGGAAGCTCTGGCGTTTATCCAAACGTTGGAAGGCTGGCCCGGGGCTTATCCGGCAAAAGACAACAACATTCATCCAAGGGATTTTCTCGAACAATAATCCTGGATTTCAGATCAAAAAATACAACTGTTCTATTCGTTTTTCCCAAAAAACCAAACCTTTCCCAAGGCATGTCTACCTCCTCCAATTCGCTCCAGATTTTTGGTTTTGACCGACTTACACTCGGGCTTTATGCCGCGTTGGTGGCCATCGGATGGCTGATGATCTTTGCCGTGAATTATAATGAAAACGACCCATATGCATTTCTCAGTTTGAGCCATACAGCCGGCAAACAACTGGTTTTCATGGGATTTTGTGCCATGTTAGTGTTTGTGGTGCTTTTATCTGATTGGGCAGTCTGGCGTACATTGGCCTTACCCATGTATTTGGTGTCGGTGCTTTTGCTTCCGGGTACCTTGTTGTTTGGACGGGAGGTAAATGGTGCGAATGCCTGGTACCATATTGGAGGATTTACGTTTCAGCCTTCTGAAATAGCTAAATTCGGGACCTGCCTGGCTATGGCGGCCTATTTAAGCAGCCCTGGTGTGGATCTTCGGCAATGGCGTGACCGCTTCATAGCCTTCAGTATTTTCCTGATCCCGACCCTATTGGTGCTGCTGCAAAGTGATACCGGCTCGGCCCTGGTCTTCTTTTCTTTTATGCTGGTGCTTTATAGGGAAGGCTTGTCGCCCGTTTTGTACGCACTTGGCTTTGGAACAGCAGCATTGGTCATTCTGGGATGGAAATTTGAACCGCCGTCTTATACAGCTGCCTGGCTTATTGCTATTGTGAATTACCTGCTCATCAAAAGATTCCGGGAACACAAACGACTCTTATGGACCGTTTTTGCCCTGCTGATACCGCTCACCATCTGGTGGATACCGGTTCTGGATTTCTGCCTGGAACCCACCGGTATTCAGTTGGAAGATCAAGTGAAACATTTGCTGGTGCTGGCGCCGCATCTGATCCTTTTTCTGGCCACCTTTATTCCTAATTACTGGAAAAAGAACGGCTTGATTCAGGGGCAATTGCGGGTGTGGGTAATCTTGCTCGGGTTGTCGGTATCTGTAATATTTGCAGCAAATGCCTTGTTTAATCTGTTGGCGCCTCACCAGCAACAGCGTATCAAAATCTGGCTCCGACCTAAAGAAGCGGCTTCTGAGGCCCGCGGCGCTGCGTATAACTTGTTGCACTCTAAAATGGCCATTGGCTCCGGCGGACTTTTGGGTAAGGGTACCCTGGAAGGTAACATGACCAAACTGAAATACGTGCCTGAACAAAGCACCGACTTCATTTTTTGTACCGTAGGAGAAGAACAGGGCTTTGTTGGGGTTGTAGGTTTGGTTGGTTTGTTTTTGTGGCTCCTCTGGCGAATGACCATTATTGCGGAGCGACAGCGATCCAATTTTTCCAGGATTTATGCTTATTCCGTAGCGGGAATCATTTTTGTTCACCTGGTAGTCAATCTGGGCATGACGATGGGTTTGTTGCCTATTATTGGTATTCCGCTTCCATTTATCAGTGCAGGAGGCTCTTCTTTGATCGGATTTTCCTTAATGATTGCGGTGTTGCTTAAATTGGACAGCAACCGCAACCTTGCTTAATTGAATGAAATTCACCCTTTTGCATACCGACCCGGAATCCCGTGCCCGAGCGGGTACCCTGGAAACAGATCATGGCGTGATTGAAACGCCCATTTTTATGCCCGTAGGCACTGCCGCCACGGTAAAAGCGGTGCACCAACACGAGTTGCGCGATGATATCAGGGCGCAAATATGCCTGGGAAACACCTATCACTTATACCTGCGCCCTGGCCTGGATGTGCTCCGTGAAGCCGGAGGCATTCATGGGTTTAACGGCTGGAAAGGGCCTGTACTCACCGACAGCGGTGGTTATCAGGTGTATTCCCTGGCGCACCGAAGGAAAATCAAGGAAGAAGGGGTTACCTTTCAAAGCCATATCGATGGCTCGAAACATACGTTCACACCGGAAAATGTGATGGATATACAGCGAACCATAGGAGCTGATATAATCATGGCATTCGATGAATGCACTCCTTATCCCTGTGATATTAAATATGCCCAAAAATCGCTGGGCTTAACCCATCGCTGGTTGGAACGGTGTATCCGGCAATTTGACAATACCGAGCCCATTTATGGCCATAGTCAGGCCTTATTCCCCATTGTACAGGGCAGCACCTACCCGGAATTGCGGCGTATTTCTGCAGAAACCATTGCCTCCCACCAACGGGAAGGAAACGCCATCGGAGGACTGTCAGTAGGCGAACCTGCAGAGGAAATGTATGGTATGACCGAAATTGTGACCGAAATCCTGCCCAAAGACAAACCCCGCTATCTGATGGGAGTTGGGACCCCTGAAAATATTCTGGAAAGCATTGCCCGTGGCATTGATATGTTTGACTGCGTATTGCCCACCCGAAATGCCCGTCACGGGATGATTTATACGTCAGAAGGCATCATCAACATCCGAAACCAAAAATGGCAAAAAGATTTTTCGCCTATTGATCCGAGCGGCGTGGTGCCTACCAGTGCCATCCATTCCAAAGCATACCTGCGCCATTTATTTATTCGTGGAGAAATTTTAGGTATGCAATTGGCCACCCTCCAAAACCTGGGTTTTTATCTGTGGCTGGTAAAAGAAGCGCGGAAAAGGATTCTTGACGGCAGCTTCCTGCAATGGAAAACAAACCTGGTCCCACGGGTTAGAACGCGGTTGTGAACGCAGGGAACGCGGATTGGAACGCGGATTTTTTTGGGAACGCG
>DLXL01000389.1 GCA_003448025.1 Saprospirales bacterium
TGACACAGTTCAGTGAACAATCTCCGCGGGATGAAAACCCAGCAATAGTATTATGTCCCACATACACCAAGCCACCAAATGACCCAAATGACCTCTAAATGACTCTAAATTCCCCACAAATGTCCCCTAAATGACTCAAATGACCCCTAAATGACTCAAATGACCTCTAAATGACTCAAATGCCCCCTAAATGACTCAAATGACCTCTAAATGACTTAAATGACCTCTAAATGACTTAACAACTCTTTTCACCATGAACATCCAAATTCAATCTGCTCAAACCCAACACAGAGCCGGGCTGGAGATACTGTTAAGTGCCAATGCTTTACCGGTTTCTGATTTGCCTGCCTCGCTGAATGGTTTTTACCTGGCGCTGGATGGGGAAGCCGTTGTAGGTGCTGCCGGCATGGAACATTGGGATAATGTTGGGCTGTTGCGATCAGTGGCGGTGGCAGAATCACACCGAAACCACCATATTGCCAGGCAACTGACAGATACCGTCCTCTCGCATGCGCGCAAGGCGCAGGTGCAGGAGATATACCTGATCACCAATACCGCCGACCGCTATTTTGAAAAATATGGCTTTCAAAGGGTGGATCGCTCGGAAGTTCCTGAATCAATTGCCCAAACCGAACAATTCGCCGGCCTTTGTCCGTCGTCTGCGGTAGTGATGAAAATGACACTGCGTTGAAAAAATTATGATTAGAAAACCAACTTTAGCCTTTCTGGCGGTCCTCCTGCTGACGACTGCCTCCCTTCGAGCCCAATATTTCTATGGTCAGGTAACCGACCAAAAAGAAGTACCCCTTCCTGGCGCAACGGTAGCCTGGGCGGGCACTTCCATTGGCGCCTGAACCGACGAAAAAGGGGAATTTGCCCTTCCATTGCCTTCAGACACCACCCTTGGCAGTTGGGCAATTGCTGCTATTTACGGACCGGCGCGCGATACTTTCCGCATCGACGACTTGAAAAGCTACTGGTCGCTGATGATGTCGGCTGAAGTGACACTTAAGGAAGTGACCATTCAGGATGAGGTAACAGGCGCGTACATTTCTGTTTTACAACCGATAAAAACAGAAATCATCAACCGCGCGGAGCTTCGCAAAGCGGCTTGCTGCGATCTGGCAGGCTGTTTTGAAACACAGAGCACCGTTCAGCCCACCACCACCAACATACTCACCAATGCCCGGGAATTGCGCATTTTGGGATTGAGCGGCGTGTACAACCAGGTGCTGGTGGATGGATTGCCCCTCATTCAGGGACTCACCTATACCTACGGCACCGGCACCATACCAGGCAGTATGCTGGAGAATATCTGGGTGGTTAAAGGCGCCAATTCCGTGTTGCAGGGATATGAAAGTATGGTGGGGCAAATCACCGTATTCCCACGGGAAGGCGGTATTGCCGAACCTGTTACGGCAGATATGCTGGTCAACAGTTTTGGCGAAAAACACCTGAATGCTGCATTTGCAGCCAAAAAAAGCAAATGGACCAACTATCTCGCCCTGCATGCCTCACTGCCTGGCAGCAGATGGGACCGGGATGGGGATACCTTTATGGACCTGCCCTTGCTTACCCGTTATTCCGGGTACAATAAATGGCGCTACCGAAAAGAAAACGAAGATGGTTTCAGCGCCTTTATCGGCGCCCGGTACGTTCAGGAGGAACGAATAGGCGGCCAAACCACCTTCCAACCTAAAACCGATGAAGGCACCCTGAATGCCTACGGGCAAACGGTACGGTTCAGCCAGCCGGAAATATTTACCAAAGCAGGCTGGCGGTTTGATGCCAACCGAAAAATTAGCCTGTTGAGTTCTTTGGTGACACAAGACCAAAACTCCTGGTTTGGGCTTGCCCGTTACGATGCCCGGCAACGCCATGCTTATGCCAACTTGCAATACGAGTTGTTTTGGGGCAAAAACAAGGATCAGGACCTGAAAACAGGCCTTAGTTTCCGCCACTTTCTCCTGAACGAAGACATTGGTTTCTCTGCTGCCGACACCCTCGGGCGCAGTTTCGCAGGCCGTTACTACCGGGAAGAAAACATCCCGGGTTTATTTGCCGAAAACACCTTTCACTTCCGCGATGACCGCTGGATATGGGTAGCTGGGCTCCGAGCCGACCGGCATCAGACCTTCGGATGGTTCGTGACGCCGCGTACCATGCTGCGCTTCAATCCCAACCCCAACCTGGATATCAGAGCCAGCATAGGATCCGGTTGGAGAACGGTGCAGCTGTTCCCAGAGAATATTGGCTTGCTGGTGGGTAGCCGCGACATCCTTTTTGCCGAAAACCTGCGTCCGGAACGCGCCTGGAATGCCGGCGTGAACATTACCCGTCGATTTAAGACCGGCGAAATGAACTGGACCATGACCACTGATGTATACCATACCCGGTTCCAGAACCAGTTTTTTCCGGATTACGACACCAACCCCAACCTGGCCATCATCGCCAATTACACAGGCATTTCACACAGTAACGGCGTTCAGGTAGAGTTGAGCACTGCCTGGAGCCGACGACTTGAGCTGCGCGCTGCTTATAACTTCCTGGATGTTTACCGGCGGGAAAACGGCGAAAAAGTATTGCTCCCCTTCAATCCAAGGCATAAGGTATTGGGCGTAGCCACCTTTCGCACACCGGGCGAGCGCTGGCAGTTCGATACCAATGTGCACTGGTATGGCAAGCAGCGGCTACCGGATACAAGTTTGAATCCTGAAAACCTGCAGCGCCCCGACCAATCAGACGCCTATGCCGTTGCCGGAGTACAGATACGTCGGGCCCTGAAAAGATTCGATTTGTTCGCCGGTTGCGAAAACCTGTTTGATTTCCGGCAGCGCCGACCCATTCTGGGCTGGGAACAGCCTTTTGCCCGTGGATTCGACCCATCCTTTGCCTGGGGACCTACACGGGGGCGCGAGTTCTATGTGGGATTCAACTTTAAACTTGAAAAGAAAAATGAGCAAAACTGAACTCATGCTTAGCCTGTGGGAAGAAGGTCGTACCCGACTCACCAAATTACTATCCGACATTACCCCGGCTGATCTTTCCCGACGACTGCACCCACAGTCCAACTCACTGGGATGGCTGCTCCGGCACATCGGCGAAGTAGAGCACCTTTTTGCCAAAAACGTATTTGGCGAACCTATTGAAGTACGGGCTTCCACCATTGGTCCAATGGCCAAAGACCTGGGCCGTTTCACCGATTTGGATGCACTGATTGCCTATTTGGACGAGGCACACGGCGTGCTTCGATCTGCTTTTGAGAAGCAAAATGAGGCCGATTGGGAGACGTATATTGAAACGAAAGAATTCGGCAGAAAGACCAAGGCAGAAGCCCTGGCACGGATCACCACCCATACAGCCTGGCACAGCGGACAGATTATCCTGATTTTGAAATATGGGGCCTGACACAGAAGTGTGATTGATGGCACCCTGTTGACAACATACTTAATACCTTACAATGAAAAAAATCCTTATTCTATGCACCGGCAACAGTTGCCGGAGTCAGATTGCAGAAGGCTATCTGCGTCATTTTGCCGGCAACCGTGCAGAAGTGTACAGTGCCGGTGTGGAAACACACGGAGTAAATCCCAGGGCTATTGCCACCATGAAAGAAGACGGGATCGATATCTCCGGGCACACCTCCAATCACGTGGATGAATACCGCGATATTGACTTTGACTATGTGATCACCGTATGCGACAATGCCCGTGAGCGGTGTCCTTATTTCCCTACCAAGGCACAGAAATTCCACTACAATTTCCCGGATCCTGCCAAGGCCACCGGAACGGAAGAGGCCATCATGGCCGAATTTCGGGCAGTCCGCGAGATGATCAAATCCTATTGTGAGCAATTTGTTGCAGAACATTTAAGCGCCTGAATCATGAACGAAACGGTTACAAATCCTCCAAAGCGTTTGGGGTTCCTGGATCGCTATCTTACACTCTGGATTTTCGGGGCTATGTTTTTAGGGGTCGCCATTGGCTATTTCCTGCCGGGCACTGCCGACTTTATCAATCAATTTCAAAGCGGGACCACCAACATCCCTATTGCCATTGGCCTGATTCTGATGATGTATCCGCCTTTGGCCAAGGTGAAGTATGAGGAACTTTCCGGGGTATTCAAAAACACCCGGATACTGGGCCTTTCCCTGGTACAAAACTGGCTGATCGGGCCGGTATTGATGTTCCTTCTCGCAGTTGTTTTTTTGCGTGATCAGCCGGAATATATGGTTGGGCTGATCATGATCGGCATTGCACGCTGTATCGCCATGGTGATCGTATGGAATGATCTGGCACGCGGCGACAACGAATATGTAGCCGGGCTGGTAGCCTTCAACAGCATTTTCCAGGTGTTGTTTTACAGTGTATATGCCTGGTTTTTCGTGACGATTCTCCCTCCCTGGTTTGGCATCAGCGGGGTAGAAGTGAATGTCAGCATTGGCCAGATTGCGGAAAGCGTATTCATTTACCTGGGCATTCCCTTTTTGGCCGGCATGATCACGCGTTATGTGTTGATCAAAAGCAAAGGGCGCGAATGGTATCAAAAAGAATTCATTCCAAGGAGCAGCCCGATCACCCTTGTGTCGCTGCTATTCACCATCGTTGTCATGTTCAGTTATAAGGGGAGCCTTATCGTTCAGATCCCGCTCGATGTGGTGCGAATTGCCATTCCGCTGGTGCTGTATTTTGTCATCATGTTTTTCAGCGCCTTTTTCCTGGCCAAACGTGCCGGAGCCGACTATCCCAAGAGCACTTCCCTGGCCTTTACTGCGGCAGGTAACAACTTTGAGCTGGGGATTGCGGTAGCTATTGCCGTTTTCGGCATCAACTCCGGAGTAGCATTTGCAGCTGTGATTGGACCACTGATCGAGGTTCCTGTGCTCATTCTGTTAGTCAACGTAGCCCTGAAGCAGCAAAAAAAGTTCCAACATACCCAGTCCTAAAACTTGTATTGGATCGCCTGGAATCATCCAGGTGTATTCTTGTTAATTGGGAAAAGTGGCCAGAGCCGTAGAAGGA
This sequence comes from Saprospirales bacterium, assembly GCA_003448025.1. Taxonomy (GTDB): domain Bacteria; phylum Bacteroidota; class Bacteroidia; order Chitinophagales; family Saprospiraceae; genus M3007. Next base: position 5,022 of record DLXL01000389.1, read on the forward strand.
TGCTTATGCGAGGCGTTTAGGCCGGAAAAAATCCTGTAAAGAAGAAGATGAATCACCGCTTGCCTTATTCAGGCATAACCTGAATACAAGCGATCCTTTCACCGCGAAGGCGCAGAGGAACAACTCTGCGCCTTCGCTTTCTTTGCGGTGAAAGAATCCCCCTATTCACATCCATTTTGAAAGGAAACGAATCAGTTCAGCGCGAAGTTCGTTGAATATTTTTTCGAACATCTCCACCCTATCGCGTTGTTCCGGGTGATCAGGAAATTTTTGGTGGTCTATAGCCGTAGGGTTCTGTTTAACCGCAGCTTCCAGTTGCGACTCATGTTCTCTGATGTCGTGATTCAGGATATCAATTTGCTCCTTTTGGATTATGAGTTGATTTTGAAACCTTTCCACCAGTGCAAGCACTTCATGACCCGTATTTTTCTGTGCTATTTCTGAAATACGGTGCTGCATTATCGTAAGCTCATCTTTGTAAAACAGCAGTTTGTTCAGCCAGGTCTTGTGTTCTTCGTGCAGCTGATAAATTGACTTTTTCCTGTCCATATTGTTGGAAATTTAGTGTGTGATTTAGAGCATGTTGAGGATTTTCTAATGGAGGTAAAAACCTGGGCGTTTTTAACCTGGTGAGAAAATCACCACCATGTTCAACCCCACAAACGTCTTGCGATTAGCCTTACCGAATGCTGACGGGTATCATCACAGCTAATGATTTCCAGTTTACCGCGCTCTGACGCAGCCTTCCACAGGCATTCGATTAAAATTGCATATCCGGAAAAATGCCCTAAAATTGCGACGCGATTAGCTGCTCAGCGCATTTTTTCAGTTATAGCTATCCTATTGTGCAACCTTCAAATTTAACACTTGTCCATATAAATGACTAACAACATGGACGCCACTCAAACCCACCGCGACCTGATTGAGCGCTGCCGCGAAGGACGCCGCGACGCACAGTTCGAGTTGTACCGCCTGTATTCACGGGCGATGTACAATACGGCTCTGCGTATGGTTCGAAACCCTCATGATGCCGAGGATATTATTCAGAGTGTGTTTGTGGAGGTTTTCACCAAACTCGATTCATTTCGCTATGAAAGCAGTATTGGTGCGTGGATGAAACGGATTACCGTAAATAAATGCATCAATTTTATGAAAAGTCGGCGCATGGAATTGACGGAGCTAACCGCCAGTCACGACAAGATGGAACAGCCGGAAAAAGAGCCTGACATGCCATTTTCTGTGGAAAAAATCAACAAAGCCATTGAAACCCTTCCGGATGGATACCGCGTAGTGTTTAGTTTGTATGCCATTGAAGGCTATGATCATGAAGAAATAGGTCAAATACTAGGGGTAACTGAAGCCACCTCCAAGAGTCAGTACAGCAGAGCCAAAGCGAAATTGAGAGAAGTGTTGACGGGGTGAAGGGTTTGAGGGGTTTGAGGG
>DLXL01000309.1:0-2833 GCA_003448025.1 Saprospirales bacterium
CATCATACCCCGGAGCGGATATTACTACCCAGCCGCTGGTGGGCGCCCCGGCGGTGGTTTTTACGTGGTGCCGTGTGAATCGCAACCTGCCCGCCTCGGCGGAGGGGTATGCTTCGCGGAGGTAGTAGGTTTTCTGTGAGCCTCCGGGAGGGGTGCCGGTGTGATCGCGCCGGGTTTTGGTTACCCGGTTGGCAAAATCATTCTTTAAGCCAAGCCATTTATAAACAAATCATACACTTCACCTGTGTTGAGATTTATTTTTATCCCCCAATAATTACTACAACCATCATATACACTAATTACTTCTTTTGATATCTGATTTCCAGCTTTTTTATGCCAGATAAAATTTATCCACAAAATCTTTTCATTCTTTGTATTCAGAAATCCTACATATTGTCGTTTGTATTTGCATAAATTTCTATCGATAACCGGGCACCTGCCAATTTGGTTTTCTCGCCTTTTATTTAACTCTTTAATTTGTTTTTTCAAAAGCTTTTCTGCAATCATAATTTCATCTTTAGAAGGCGTAAATCTACCTTTTTGATCTTTTATTGAAAACCAAATTGGATAGTTTTCATCAAAAATATAGCCACTATACCCACTACCTTTTACATGAACTGGAGGTGGTTGTATGAACGAAAGAATGGAAACAAAACAAATTATTGCCTTAATCATGATACTGAATTTGATTTATGAATTAAGTTGTTCTCCAATAAGCATTTTACCTTATTGGATAATTAATTGGATTTCCACTTCCATCGAGCAGTGCTGGGCCTGTTGGTTTATATACTCCAGGTGCTGTTTCTTCGTAACCATAGTGAGTCCTTAGTTTTTCGCCTAACTGCCCTCTTAATACATTTTCATAGTATACTGCTCTCCACTCGGCCTTCAAAAGGCCTAAATGTTTAGAGTCATAGGTAGTGACTCCCGCTCCATCAGCTAAATCACCCTTAAAATGGAGTACACCATTATTTGCATCTCTTCCATGAAACATTTCATGTGCTAATGCAATAAATGACGGTCGTGAATTATCTCCACTAGTATTTAATCCTCCTGTACTTGAATAAGGATTCCATTCAATTATTCCACCAGATCCTGTTGAACCTTTAGTGTTACCCGTTGCCACTTGCCATTCAGGTATGTTTGCCCCAGCTTTTACGACTTTCTCAGGCGAAAATCCATTATCAGTACCAAATTTAATTGTGAAAACATTTGTTGAACCAACTAGTTCTCCAATTACGTTTTGCCCTTCTGATGATGCACTAATTTGGCTTAAAGCTTTTGCGACTTGACCTAAAAACCCTTTATATGTCCCATCTTTTTTCAAACCTTTTCCCGTGTATTCACTGCCATCCGAGTTATAGTACTTACCAGAATTGTAAATTAAGTCTTGGCCTTTATAACTTACTTTTACAGTATCACCCTCTGGATCTATATTCAATATCGGGTTTCCAAGTACATAATTGTAAGGAGACCATGGAAAATACATTGATGCTTTCGGATCGATCTCCAGAAATCTGCTCAAAGCAGGATCATACCATCTCTTCTTATAATCGTGCAAATTTAACCCAAAATCCTCATTCAGCTCCTTGCCATTGTACTGATAAAGATTTTCCGTTCCCACCTGGGTTATCCAGGAGCCTTCCATTTCCAGGCCAAAGGGATAATAGTGGTTCTCCTGTAACGTTGTCAAACTTGCGCCATTAGCCTGGAAGCTAACCCGTGCATTACCCAGATGGTCTTTTACTGTGTACTCGTAATAGAACGCTGAAGCGCCATTTGGCGTACATCTACCTTCAGAAAAATATATAGCCTCCAAATTCGTGCCGGAATATTCAATGCCGGAGACGTAGCTTTTGGTGGCTCCGCCGCCCGTGAGGGCTTTGGTGAGCTTTTCACCATCTGCCGTGTAGGTCATGGTGATCACGTCTGTGCCCTTGGTCATGGACTGGGGCAGATTGAGGTAGTTATACCCGTATGTAAACTGTTTATGGTTATCCTGGGTGAGATTCCAGTTCAGATCATATTGATAATCAGCAGCGCCGGCGGTGTATTTGAAACCTTTGGCGGAATCAGCTGCATCCACCACATTGGTGAGGCGGTCTGGGCGGGCGGCATCGCCGTAGGTGTAGGTGAGGTTGTCTATCATGCTGCCCGTGGTGTGCCCGCGGCGCAGATAGGTCTTGATGTTACCGTTGAGATCGTAGGTAATACTTCCTTCCGTGTATTTGCTTTGATCTACCCAGGAGGTGCCTACCCGTGCGCGGTAGGTAGCGCCAGTGAGGCGATTGGCGTAGTCGTACGAGAATCGGTATAGGTTTCGGGTGCTGCAGGTACCGTTGATGTTGGTGTTCCACTGTATGGTGGAAATATTGCCGTTGTATTGTACCGTGCCGCCATTGGCAGAGGTTTCATACTCCAGTGCCATATTAAAGAGGTCGGCAATATAATCGTCGCTATGCTTGGTACAAGTGGTGGGATCGTTGATACCTGTGAGCCGCCAGTTGGCCAATTTTCAAAAATATCCCTTAGTGTGCCATTCATATGAAATCATAAGGTACTATTATCTTCTACATAAGGAAATAGCTTATCACTAATCATAAAAACAAATTTGCTTTTTGATAGCCAATTAACTTCTGCCAAAACAGTATTATTAATTTCATTGTACTCTATTAATGAAGCGATATTCTCAATTTTATCAATGAATATAACTTCAAAATTCAATTCAGATAAGCCTAATTGAATAATGTTAAGAGAATCGCTGATGTTTTGTGCCTTTACAATTACATTAGCCCAAGCTCCAGTATAATTGATGTCGTTAGGAGAATCATAC
>DLXL01000309.1:2942-3728 GCA_003448025.1 Saprospirales bacterium
TTAGGAGAATCATCGAAATCTACCAATTCAGTAAAGACAAATCCATCTTTAGCTTTTAGATTTACAAAAGCCAGCCAAAAATTGGAAAAACTTTTTTTTTTCATTGTTTAGGATTCTTTTTAGATGAACGATTTTCGTAATGCACATTATCTTTACCACTCAACTTTTTACCGTTTTTAGTCGAGTGAAAATGTGTCTTTTGTCCTTTATCACTTGAATGTTTGATGGGACTACTATTTGCCTTGGGATTATTTCTTGCAGCATCTCTGGACCTTTTTAAATTAGGCTTACTTACTGTGTGAATTTTAGGCTTTCCACTTGGACCTAATTGATTTGGGGGAATATTTTTTTCAGCCGCTTCTTTTAAATTTTTTATTTTAGCATCATCAATTGCTTTCTCAATAGTTTTTATATGCTTACCAACTTTCCCAACTTTCCCCAAGTCTCCAACTAATGTAATTACACCTAATCCACTCAACAAGGCTCCTCCATAGTTGCCTTGTTTTGCCTCTAACGTTGCAGCAGCAATATCAGCCACGCCAGTTGGGTCGACTATACCAACAATATCTAATGCCGCAATTAATACATCATTCCCTTGAAGCGTATAATTTCCTCCTAAATCACCAACTAATCCACTTGCATCAACCTCAATATCTATTAAATCTGTCTCAATTGTAATACTTGAGTTGTTTTCACCCTTCAAAATAATATCATCAGTAGCCATCCCATCCGGATCAATCATCCTCACCGGATTATCCACTCCATAATTATACCCACTCCAAGGTT
>DLXL01000533.1 GCA_003448025.1 Saprospirales bacterium
CATAGTTAAAATTGGCCAAGGGTAAATACGGGGCAAAAATACGTTTTTCACCCACTTATGTGCATCTTTTAATGATTCTTTCCATTATCCCCGCTCGTTGGGCTTCCACACGTTTTCCTGGCAAACCCCTTGCCACAATTGCCGGTAAAACCATGATTCAACGGGTATTTGAACAAGTTTCACAATCTGCTAAGGTGGATGTTGTGGTAGTAGCCACAGATGATGAACGCATTTATGATCATGTAAAGTCTTTTGGAGGCAAGGTTGTTATGACGAAAAGCGACCATCCTAGTGGTACCGATCGCTGTGCCGAAGTTGCTCAACAGTTTCCTGAAGCTGAATTGGTGTTGAATGTGCAGGGAGATGAACCTTTTATTTTGCCTCAACAAATAGATCTGTTAGCCGAAACGCTACTTGCCAGCAAGACCGCCCAGATCGCAACCCTGGTTAAAAAAATCGAGCAACCGGAAGCATTATTCAACCCCAATGTGGTGAAGGCGGTTTTTTCTGAAATGGCCGGCGCCATCTATTTTAGTCGCCATCCTATTCCATTTTTACGGGGGGCTGAACCTTCAGAATGGTTTAGCCGACAGACCTTTTATAAGCATATCGGGCTTTATGGTTTCAGACGACAGGCTTTGGCTGAAATTGCCCTGCTCTCCCCTACCCCTTTGGAGTTAGCCGAATCGCTGGAACAGTTGCGCTGGCTGGAGTATGGTTTTCAGATTGCGGTAGGGATTACAGAATGGGAAACCATTGGAGTAGATACGCCGGAGGATTTGGAAAGGTTGCCTACCCTGGAAACGACACCTTTCCCATTCCCACCATCGGAACGCCACCCAGGGTGAGGTCCTCTCCTACCCTGCCGGCTACGGTTTCATTGGCCAAGACGGCGAAAAGTACTGCTTCTTTGGCATCGCCATCCATGCCAAGTTTCTCCATTAGCTTGATGTTTAATTCAGGAAGTTTTTCTTTTAAGTGTTTTAATATCAATGGGTTGTGCGCACCTCCGCCACTTATATACAACGATTGGCGGGCAGCCTGATCCTTTTCCACCCTAAGGATAGCTTCCACAATGGTGTCGGCAGTTAACCTGGTCAGGGTTGCCATGACGTCGTAAGGATTGGGGTTGCCTTTAGGTAATTGACTAATGGCTTGTTTGGCCCAGGTTATGGAAAACAGCTCCGGCCCGATGGTTTTGGGCAGAGGTTTAGTGAAAAACGGTTCAGATTTGAGTATTTCCATCAGAAGGTCATCTACCCGACCGTTAGCAGCCAGTCTGGCATCTTCATCGAAAGGAAGGCCAAAAAGCTCCTGGGCAAAAGCGTCCAGAAGCGTATTGCCCGGGCCGGTATCCGTTGCAAATATTTTTGCAATATTTTGATTTCCAGGCAAATAGGTGAAGTTTGCAATGCCGCCAATGTTGAGTAAAAACCTTGTTTCTCCCTTTTTTGAAAATAAAAAGTAATCGCCATAAAGGGCAAGAGGGGCGCCTTCTCCACCTGCAGCCACGTGCTTTTGCCTAAAGTCGGAAATCGTTATTATTCCTGTTCGTCGGGATAAATGATCGCCATCCCCTATTTGCAAGGTTGCATTCGGATATCCGGATAATCCGTGAAAAATCCTGGGGGCATGGTATACAGTTTGTCCGTGGGATGCAATCAGATCTATCGTTTCGGCAGGGATGCCCCATTTTTTCAGACAACTGAGAACCATATCTCCGTGCCGGGTGCCTATCATGGCATGGAGAAGGGTAAGGTGTTGAAAATCAATCTCTCTTTTGGCAAATACCTTCCTGATCTCCTTTTTAAATGCCTCTTCATAGGGCATTGTTTCAAAAGCCAGGAGATCTACTTTGGTGCCTGTTCCTGAGCCTGAAATACGGCATAAGGCTAAATCCAATCCATCCAGCGAGGTACCAGACATAAGCCCCAGAATGATTCGATGCCGTTTTCTGGCAATAGTACTTAGTTGTAAAATGTGGTGTTTCAAAGTTTTTTAGATATTTAATCCTGAAAAGTGGAGGAATGATTGCTGGAAAATTCTTATTTTTAAAAAGGTTTCCAGAAATATCTTTTTGGTAAAAGCAAGCAATAATTTTGCCCCATATCCTTGAGGATATTGGGTGTTATTGCTACCGGCTACTGTGTAAACATTTTTACTGCTGCATTTGGATTTGCCCAAATATTCTCCCTTTATAACCGGCGCGATAAAATCCATTTGGTTTGCGTCAATTAAGAAACTTTTCAAATGGCAAATGCCCTTCTTACGGCTATTGGAATGGCTGTTCCCGAAAAACGAGTAGATAATGCATACTTTGAATCTATTCTGGATACTACGGATGAATGGATCGTTTCCAGAACGGGAATAAAAACGCGTTATCATACAACGAAAGACGAGTTTACCAGCGATTTATGTATAAAAGCGGCGGAAAACTTGTTAAAAAACTTCCCCAATGTTAACTTGGACGGCGTAGACATGATTTTGGTTTCTACCGTAACTCCTGATCAACCTATGCCGAGCATGGCCTGCAGGATTCAATATAAACTGGCTCTGTCTCAAGCCGGCGCCCTGGATATTTATGCCGCCTGTGCAGGTTTCAGTTATGGTATTGTGTTGGCTAAAGGTCTGATTTCTGCCGGAATTCATAAGAAAATATTGGTTTTTGGGGCAGAAACGCTTTCCAAAGTGACAGATTTTACGGACAGAACCTCCTGTATGCTATTTGGCGATGGCGCAGGTGTTGTGTTGCTGGAAGCTGATAAGACCGGCAATGTCGGAGACTGTATTACAGGTGCAAATGGGGAAGGCGGGGCCGACCTGTATATTTCGGGGTTTGCAGATAACATTGATGGATATCCGCTTAAGATGGATAGAACCATCGTGCAAAATGGCCGTAAGGTGTTTAAATGGGCGGTTACCAAGGTGGCTGAACAGATGCAAGTACTTGCAGCCAAGAACAATCTGACGCTACAGGATATCGACTGGTTTGTGCCGCACAGCGCTAATTTGCGCATCATTGAAGCCATTTGTAACGAAACAGGTTTTCCAATAGAAAAAGCATTGGAAAGTATTGTTGATTATGGCAACACCTCTTCAGCCAGTATTCCCATAGCCTTGTATCAGGGCATTGTTCAGGGGAAGGTTAAGAAGGGAGATAAAATAATGCTCATTGGTTTTGGAGGCGGACTGGCTTACGCAGGCACGGTCATTACCTGGTAATCCCCAATGTGCTTCAGATGTTTATTTTGAATACCTTTGTACTGGTATTCGAAAGCCTTATGAAAGAGTATTCCCGACATATTCCAGCGGATCACAGCTTATCTGAAGACGAGGTAAAGCAACGTTTTGTGCCATTTTTACGTGATTTCTACAAAAATCGCTTCGAACCGATGTCCAACACGGTCACTGTTGACCTGGACAATGTATCCAAAGAAGGCTGGGTGGCTGATGGCAAAATAACCTTTCGAAAATCTGACGGTAGTCCTTTCACCTGTACTTATGAAGCCACTTCCCTTGACAAAGCGGATGAAGTTAAATTCCGACTGAATCATCGGTATTTTTTGTGGGATTGTACTGCATTTGGAGTCGTGTGTGCTGCCTTGGCTTATTCCTATGCCTTTGAAACCAATTTATTGTGGCTGGTTGAATTGAAAGCTGTCGGCAACATCGGATTTCTGACCGGCGTAACGCTGATCGGTTTTTTTATGTGGTATTTTTCCATGCGCGGTTGGCGAAAATATCGCTATATCTTTGCCATTCAGCAATTTAGGCAGTATTTTGCCGATGAACAATGGGTAGCCATCGCTGCCGACGTTTTTCCGGCGCCCACTGATCCGTATTTGATGGAGTTGCGCAATCAATGTGTCTATAATGGTATTGGTCTGGCCATCGTTCCGTTGGAAGGTCCGGTTAGGAAGGTGATTGATCCATCCAGACTGGGAATTTTTGGAAGGGACCGGAAAATGACGAACTGGATTACGCGGGCCGAATGGTATCAATCTGTTACACAGAATGTTGGCACCATGGTTTCGCAGCGTCCCCAGGTTCCGGATGCCTTTACTGCATGGTTGAATAAGGTCTATCGCTCCGTGCATTACCTCGCCATAGAACCCATAATACGTACGCTCAGAAAGGCCTTGCCAGGTGGTAGCACGGGGAAAGAGGCTTCCTATGCCCGATTTATGCGCTCGCAGTCAGTGCAAAAGTGGGTAGCTGCAGCTTGTATGGTGCTTATTTTGCCTCTTTTTTACAGGGTTATGACCTTTTCAGAAGACAAGGTAGTTGACCTCAAGGAGCTTCAACTGCGCACTAAAAATGGTCAGAATCCGGAAGACTTGTATGGACCTCAAATAGATGGAGAAATTATTCCTGCAGATGGAGAGCCAACGGGTGTTCCTAAACAGTTTCCGGTTGGGAAGGATAAAAAATTTGAGGACGAAGAAAACACCATCTTTTTGTCGGGTTCTGACGATGAAGAATTAGCAGAAAAGCCGGCGCCCGAGCCTAAACCTAAACAGGCTGCTCCTGTTAATCCTTGTGGTCTGTTGCACAATAATAAAGGCTGGTTGATTGTTGACAATACATTTCAAAGTGAGAAATCAGCCCAGGTTCGGACAATGGAAATTCAAAAAAGAAGTGGCATAAATTGTTATTATGCTTCAGGGAGATGCCTTGGGGCTGGAAAAAGTGGTTGGATTGTGTGGATAGGCCCGTTTTATGCCAATGAGTCTGCTGCTAATCAGGCAGCGGATAATTTTGCCCGTCAATTTCAAAGATATGGCCTGGATGCCGGGCAATTCATGCCCCAAAAAATCAACTAACTAAATGTCTGATCAGTCACTATTATGGCAGATTACGCCCAAAAAAGGCGGTAATGTTTCTTATTTGTTTGGAACCATGCACGTTAGGGATCTTCGGGCTTTTGAATGGCTTGAACTTGCCCAAAGGCATCTTCGGAATTGCACCCTTTTTGCCACAGAATATGATTTTATGGAGACAGATCCGGATGCGCTTACCGCAGCCCTGAAGTTGCCGGAAGGCAAGGATTTGCAGCAACTTATTTCACGCGGAGCATGGAAGAAACTAGATAGAATCGCCAGAAAAAAGTTGCAAACTACTGCAGAGGTATTCAGGCATGAACACCCCATGAGTGTGTCCTCTACCTTAAGTATGATGCATCTGATGTCTGAAACCCCTTATTCCCTGGATGAAACACTATGGCATTATGCCCGCTCTCTGAATATTCCCACAACCGGAGTAGAGCGCTTTTCCGAACAAATTGAAACCATCCATAAAATTCCATTTGAGTTGCATCTGAAGGGTCTGACATGGTTGTTGAAAAATGCTTCCAGGCACAAAACCAGAATGCGGAAAATGCTCAGCCTTTATATGGCGGGCAATATTAATTCTTTGTATAAATCAGCTAAAAAGGATGCAAAAGGGATGCGTAACGTGCTGCTATATCAAAGAAACCGGATTATGGCGGAACGATTCGTCGAAATGGCCTCCTCTACATCCTTGTTTTGTGCCGTAGGCGCCGGGCATTTGGGCGGTGGAAAAGGGATGTTGCGTCTAATCAAAAAAGCCGGCTTTAACATAACCCCTGTTCGCCATGACCCTGCTTGAGAGTCAATATTTCCCTGATATTTCCTGGTGTGCTGCCTTTTATCAGGAGGCAACGGTGAGTTTGGATGCAGCGGAGCATTATCAGAAAGGAGGATTGCGTAATAAATGTTTTATCGCTGGTCCGAATGGGGTTCAACGTTTGAGTATTCCATTATTAAAGGGTAAGCATCAGCAGGCACCAATTCGGGAGGTCAAGATTTCCTACGATGAGCCCTGGCAGCGGCAGCATTGGCGAAGTATACAGGCTGCGTATGGAAATGCCCCCTATTTTGAACACTATTCGCCAGAAATTGAGCTCATTTTTGCCAAAAAATGGACCTTTTTGTTTGATTTGAATTTGGAAATAATATCCTTAATCCTGAAGCGTAGGTTAGGCTGGTCTGGAACATTATTGATGGAGGCTGTTTATCATCAGCCGGGCGCTTACCCTAGTGGAAAGGATTACAGAAATGGAAAGTTTTGCACTACTCCCCTGCCCTATCCGCAGGTGTTTCAAGAACGGCATGGATTCCTCCCCGGGCTCTCGATTCTTGATTTATTGTTTTGTTGTGGGAAAACAAGTACAGAAGTTTTAAGAAATACTCCAGTTTCCCCAAATTAAATCTATTTTTGCGCCCGCAATTC
>DLXL01000461.1:0-4531 GCA_003448025.1 Saprospirales bacterium
AATCATCACTTCAGTTTTTCAGTTACTAAGCTGGTTCACCACTAGTCCCGTTTTTTCAAATAGCTGTAATACAGCAAAAAAAGTCCTACCCAGCTACCCACAAAAACCACCATGCCGGGAATCCAGCGCCATTCTGTACGTAATGGCGCGTCGGAATAAGGGGCAACAGACAGTAGTCCGCCCATCATCCCCAGGCCACAAAGCAGAAAGAGCCGGCGGAATGCTTTTTGTTGCGCCCAGACACTGCTAAAATTGCGGTTTGAAGTGCTGGATTCTGAAAAGCTGAACAGGGTAATCGCCAGAGCCGCGCCACCAAAAGCCGCATGACTCACATAGTTCTGAATCTCCGGCGATAATTTTAGACTGACAAAAAACACTACGGCCAGCAATATACCGGCTATCAGCGCGCCAGCGTGAATGTTTTGCGTGCGCACTTTGGCGCGTTTTTGCACGTCGTCTCCAGGACTCTCCAGAAGGGTTCTTTGGTGCTTCTGATAGAACTCTATGGCCATTCCAGCAAACATCGGAGGCAACCAGCCAGCAAACGCAAAGAACAAAAAGCCATCCGAAACCATGCGTCCATATGCCAAAATGCTCAAGATTCCAGCTGCGGCGGTATACCATAAGAGTGCTATTCGCTGTATACGGGGAAGATCGGTGCCAGCCAATTCCAACAAACTGATATAGCTTATAACAAATCCACCGCAAATAAAATAATCAAACCCCTTAACGGATGGGTTTAGGGAAAGGAATACCATATTGCTCCAGGCAGCCAACATGACCAGTCCTTTCACAAAGTCCAATGGCTTTTTAAGCAAATGATACCCGGGCACATACCAGAATGCCATTATCTGGATACTTAATGGTACCAGCGTATACCGGGGGATCGCCAGGGCTGCAAAGAATAAAGTCACCGATTGCAGATGATCGGTTGTGCCTGCTGTTTTTCCGCCTTTGTAATAGAGGGCGCAAATCACAGCATAAACCAGTAAAAATATAGCCCTGAAAAAATACGGGGATAGGCTGATAAAATTAGTTTTATAGAAATACCAATAGAAAGGCGGTATTTTTTTGCAGGTTTGAGCAATCAGATAATATTCCTGAGCCGTTACATTATCCGGATCAAGTTCCAGTATGTTCCGGTATGCGGCAATAGCATCGCCTTCCGTTTCTCCGCTTAGTTGTTTTTGCGCTTCCTTTTTTTGCTGCCTGATGAGCTCTTTCTTATAGGATTCCAGATAGTAGGGCAATTCCTCGTTATCCGGTTGCTGTTCCATGGCCTGACCGATGCAATCCATTCCGGCAGCGTAATCCTGTTTTACCATCACATAATAATGCGCGATGGCCAGAAGGGGATTATAGTCAGGCAGTTGGGTGTTTTGCAATTGCTGCAAAAACTCCTGCTCATAACCGGAAGCATGAAACGAATAGCCCAGGCTCCCCAATTCTTCATAGAAATCCGGGTATTCAGCAATCAAAGCAGCAGAGGTACTCAGCGCTTTTTGAATGTCTTTCCGGCCCAGGTAAATACCCAGTAGTAACTTATGCTGAGGGTTTCCGGTAGCCTGTGCAAACTGTAGGATAAGTTGTTCTGCCGCATCCAGATTTTCCAGTGCCTGATAACCATCGAGCAGGAGGTAAAAAACCTCAGCATCCTGTGGCTGTTGCGCATACAAGGGCGCGAGCAGTTGTATCACCAGAGGATACTGCTCCTGTTCAAAGGCTTTTTGCGCCTTGCGTATGGTTTGCGACCTGAGCATGATGTGTGCAGTTGAAGGTTAATGGCCTTCGATATTACGATTCTGCATTGCGCAAAATTTCTTCCAGTTTTTCGGCAAGCCAGGGCGAATCGTCGGTCTTTACCGCTTTTTTTTGCTCCAGGGTTAGTTTGGTATTTGACAATAAAAAACTTCTTACGCCTTCATCCGGATCAGCAGCCAGTAAACGAAAAATGCTTTCCGATATCTTTCGTTTCAAAGCTACTTCTTGTCTGACATTCGGATCTGGATCCTTGGCCATTTGCGCTAAGATTTCAACCGGAACCGTCTTGTTTCGTATTACCCAAATTTTATAATCCGGATATTTTTCAATGACTCTTTCCCATACGCCTTCCTCAGCCTCCTCGAAGGTAGCTCTGTAATATTCTTCGCGGATTTCGCTATCTCGCAATCGGATAAATTCTTCTGCTGATTGAATCATCTATATTGAATAATCGTTTTCTATTGCGTTAATCTGTCTGCTCAGCCTGAATACTAATAGATTCAATTAATGGCTTCACCTTCGCATCATTCAATTACTACTTATTGAGAAGATGCGAAATACGTCTGCTTTTAAAAGCTTTCTTCATGGTCAGAGGCCCAAGGTTTCTTGGTGTAAAATGAACAATCAGGCAAGCTCACCTCCACAGCTTGAACCTGAACCGGCAGTACAGCCGTAGCAATGTTGGTTCAAGACGATGGGACGATTGACTAATTCTTCAAAATCGAAATCGCGGATATGTTTGCCCCGTGCATTCACTTTCAGGTTAAGCATTTGATTGAAGTCGCAATCGTGGATAAATCCATCCCAACTAACGGAAACCGTATTCCTGCACATCACACTCTCTACTGTAGCCGGATTGAAGGCATTCACCAGCGTTTCCATATAGGTTTCGTAATTTTCTGATTCGATCAGGTAATCCAGAAACCGCGAAATAGGCATGTTGGTGATAGCGAATAGGTTGTTGAAAACAATCCCGTGACGCCGATGCAATTGTTGTTTGAAATCCCGTTCCAACCCTCCTTGTGAGCCAGGCAGGAATGCCCCGGAAGGATTGTAAACCAGGTCCAGCATCAAGCCACTTCCGGGTTGACCATATCCAACCGCATTCAATTTTTGGAGTGCTGAAATGGAATCTTCAAAAACACCGTCGCCACGTTGGGCATCTGTTCGGGTTTTGGAAAAGTGTGGCAGCGAGGATACAATGTGTACCCTATGTTGCGCAAACCACTCGGGCAGGTCGTGGTATTTTTTATTCGATTCAATGATGGTCAGATTACACCGGTTCATCACCTTTTTGCCAAGCTGAAGACATTCTTCTACAAACCACCTAAAATGAGGGTTCATTTCCCGAGCCCCACCGGTGATGTCTACCGTTGGGATATCATACTTTTTTAAGATATCCAGGCACACCTCAAGGGTTTCCCGGCTCATATTTTCCATTTTCTTATCGGGACCTGCATCTACGTGACAATGGGCGCAGGTTTGGTTGCACAACTTGCCGATGTTGAGCTGAAAAATATCAATACCCGTAGGTACAAGTGGCTGATAACCCAGATTGGCCACTTTTTCAGAAAAAGCAGGGAATTGAGCGGCGCTCAAGGCGCTGCCATTTAGTACCTTAAGTTGAAAAAAAGTATCGGCCAATGGTTTTCCTGCTGCCGAAAGAGATTTTGTTCGTTGGTGAATGGACATGTTACTGGAGTTTCTCTTTGGCGTGTTTCATCATTTGGGTGGAAAATACAAGCGTGATGCCGGCTTTCATCGCGGCTGTAACATGTACTGCTTCCATCATCTGTTGCTCATCAGCGCCTTGTTTGATACATTCATCGGTATAAGCATCAATACAGTAAGGACATTGCAGGGCATGTGCCACTGCCAGAGCGATCAGTGCTTTTTCACGGGTGCTCAGCGCGCCGTCCGTGCCGGTGGCCGCACCATAGTAATCGAAGAATTTTTTGGCTAATTCGGGCTGCCATTCACCAATTTTACCGAATTGCTGTAGATCTTTTGCAGGTTCGAAATACTGTTTCTCTTTTGACATGAGCTGGATGTGTTTTTAATGTCTATTTAGTTTCGCTCAAAGGTAGTTCCAGGGGATTATTAAAATTGCGTGTGGGCTAATCAAATGGTTATCAAATAGATAAAAAATGTTGGGGCGCGGACATAGGCCAATAAAAAATGATCCCTGAAAGAGACCTTGGAACGGCTTTTTACCACATTACAGATTCTGTAAAAGGTTTGTTTTTGTACCCCGGAAAATCCTTGATTTTAATGGGTTGCGCTGGCTCATTTGGATAATCAGGTCGTATAGCGAGCTCCCAAATGGCCGGGGCTTCTCCCCAGGGATCGGTAAGGATTTGAATGGTCATATCGTTCACTATTCTGAGGTCAAATATCCACTTTAGACCATCAATAATCTTTGTGGTGCGATCCTGGACCCAGAGTAACACCAGTACATCTCCGCCTATTAGACACCAATCATCGTTTCTTCCGATCAAAGCACATACCGGATCTCCATAGAATTGGTGCACCGGAAAGGATTCCCCGCTGGGTTTATGCAGACAAAAAGCGGTTTCACATTCGTGGTAGATGACGATGGAAGCAGTTTGGGAAAAAATCCGGACATCGGTTGACATGGACAAAGAAAGTGCTGACAACAATGCTGCAATAATAGATGGTTTTGGGGATTGCGACAGGAATAACCATTTTCGGATTCCAATGTTTTAAACATTTGCGCCCCGCTGGGGCTACAAATATTGACGCCCCGCTG
>DLXL01000461.1:4679-4840 GCA_003448025.1 Saprospirales bacterium
AAATATTGACGCCCCGCTGGGGCTTGATGAATCGTTAACATCATCCTAAAATCCACCTATTTTTTGTTACATTCCTGCAAAATGTGACCACTTGCGTAATTTTGATCCTTCCCATACGTTAGACGGTAGACGGCCTGCGGTGGACGGTTGACGGTTTAGGG
>DLXL01000461.1:5019-15212 GCA_003448025.1 Saprospirales bacterium
CCGTCCACCGTCCACCGTCTACCGCCCACCGTCTATGCAACGAAGCCTTCTTTTCCTCGCCCTTACCCTCCTCACCCTCTCGTCCGTACGCGCGCAATGCGTGGCTGGCGATTGCAAAAACGGACGAGGTACTTACCTGTTCCCCTCCGGCGCCAAATACATCGGCGATTTTAAAAATGGCGAAATCCACGGTATGGGGGTTTGCTACTACACCAACAAAAGCAAATACAGCGGCGAATGGAAAAACCGCTACCCCGATGGCCGTGGCACCAAAACTTATTCCGATGGTACCACACGCACCGGTCTTTGGAGCAAAGGGCGCCCCGTGGATGAAAACGGCACTGTGCTGGCTGAATACATCGCTAAACAAAAGGAAGAACGCGCCGACGATGGCACCAATATCCAGTCAGGATGTATCACTGGCGATTGTCAAAACGGGGATGGCTCTTTCGCTTATCCCGATGGCAGTAAATTCGAGGGCCAGTTTGTTAACGGCAAATTTGAAGGCAATGGCACCTTCTATTTCGCCAACGGCGATAAATACGTTGGTCAGTTCAAAGAAAATTACCCGCACGGCCAGGGCACTCGGTTTGTGAAAGCTTCCGGTGCTGAAGAAACCGGCGATTGGAAACAGGGTGAATTTTTGGGCCATAGCCTCGTGGAAGGCAATACATTCGGATGTGTGGCAGGCAATTGCGACGATGGTAAAGGTACTTACGTGTATAAGGAAGGCGCAGCTAAATACATAGGCGATTTCCTGCACGGCATGCCACATGGCTATGGCATCTGCGATTATGCCAACGGCGACCGTTATGTAGGCGAATGGCAGGCCGGCGCCTTCTTCGGCAAAGGTACCCTGAACCAACGCGATGGCACCATCACCGAAGGATTCTGGCGCAGCGGCGAATACCTGGGGAAAGACCAGCCAACCGATTATTCCTCGGCTCCGGTGGCTGAAAAGCCGGCGCCTCCTCCTGTGGCTATGCCTCAATCCAAGGTTTTTGCCCTGGTGGTTGGGGTAGCCTCCTACGATCATATGCCGGTGCTGCGCTATACTGACGATGATGCCTATCGCTTCTACGCCTTTCTAAAAAGCCTGGAAGGCGGCGCTTTGCCAGACGAACAGGTGCGCGTACTCATTGATGAAGAAGCCACCCGCGAAAACGTACTAAACTCCATGGATGAAGTGTTCAGTCAGGCCGGCCCGAACGACCTGATCATTTTTTACTTCTCCGGCCATGGTCTCAACGGCTCTTTCCTGCCCATCGATTTCGATGGGTTTAATAACAAAATAGCGCACGACGAAGTGGCCGCCGCCTTCAATAAATGCAAAGCCCGCTTTAAACTCTGCCTGGCCGATGCCTGTCACTCCGGCAGCCTCATCGCCATGCGCTCTGCAGAACCTGAACCAGCCCTGGTACAGTTCTACTCCTACCTGGCTAAATCCGTAAGCGGCACCGCCCTGCTCATGTCCAGCAAAGCCGACGAAACCTCCCTCGAATCAGCCGGCCTGCGTCAGGGCGTATTCAGTCACTTCCTCATCCGCGGACTCAAAGGCGAAGCCGATGTGAACAAAGACAAGGTGGTTACGGTGCAGGAACTCTTTGATTTTATCAACGATAAAGTGCGCGATTACACCGGAAACCGGCAAAGCCCCGTCATTAAAGGCACCTATGATCCGAAGATGCCGGTAGCTGTGGTGCGTTAAATATCACCGCGAAGTACGCTAAGTACGCGAAATTACTCCTTTGCGCACTTAGCGTACTTCGCGGTGAACCGTACTTCGCGGTGAATCTCACTCTGCGAACCGTGCGTCCCTCAGGAACTTTTCATCGGTCAGCGTCTTCAGGAAGGAAATAATTCGGGCTTTTTCGGTAGCTGTTAATGGAATGCCTAATGTGCCGTCAGGCTGACGCAGCAGCGGATCAAGCGTGGGGGAGTCCTTGACGCCGGATGCGTAGTGGTCCAGCACCTCTTCCAGGGTTTTCAGGTTGCCATGGTGCATATAGGGTGAAGTAGCTTCAATATTGCGCAAGGATGGCACCCGGAATTTGCCGATGTCTTCAGGCAGCTGACTCACTTCATACCGGCCCTTATCAAAACTAAAATCATCGAGCAGACCATTATTGCGGAAACTGTGGTCTGTAAACAAGTCGGTGGTGTGACACGAGGCACATTTTGCTTTGAACAGCGCCATGCCTTCCAGCGCTTCGGCGCTCAGGTCGCCGCCTGATTCACCGCGCACATAGTGGTCATAAGGACTATTGGCGCTCACCAACATGGCCATGAACTGCGAGAGCGACTGCAAAAAACGCGCTGTAGTAATCTCCTCTGTACCGAAGGCTGCTTTGAACATGGCTTTATACTCGGCATTCTGTTTGAGACGATGGAGTACTTCGGCCGGGGTGTTGTCCATTTCTACAGGACTTTGAATGGCATTCAGCGGTACCAGATCGAGATTAGGCACCCCGCCATCCCATAAAAATTCTTTCTCCCAGAGCATATTCTGCACGGCCTGGGCATTTCGCCTGCCAAAAAGGTTGTCAATGCCATGGCTGGTGGGATGATCAGGGTGGCTGAACGCGGAATAGGAAATATGACAATCAGCACAGGAGATGGTGCTGTCACGTGATAGGATACGGTCGTAAAAGATTTTCTTACCCAGATTAAAGCCGGCTTCAGTAACCGGATTCAGCGTCAAATCGTAACTCGGAGCCGGAAAGTTTGTAGGCAATTCAGGTCCCTGAAAGGGTTCTTCCACGGGTGGCTGAGTATCCCGACAGGCAAAAAGCGCCAGCAGGAGGAAAAAGGATAGGTATTTCATTGTTAAAAAAATCTTTGAATGGAGAGGTGTTGACCTCCTAATGAAGGATTAGCACCCGCTCTGCCAGCCATTGCCTGTTTTCCAGGCGAAGGGTGTAACGGCCAGCCGGTAGTGGTCCGGGAGCAACGGGCAGCTCGTTTGTGCCCGGTGCTGCACTCACCTGTTCTTCATGTGCCAATTTGCCGTCGGCAGCCCAGAGTGTGAGGCGCAGGCTGAGGTTGTCTGTTGTTTTCAGACGCAAGGTGAATAGCTGATGCGCCGGATTGGGCAAAATATCCAAACTCACTTCAGGCAGGGGCTCGCCGGTAGATAACACCTCCTGAACGAGGTTATTTCGACTCACCAACCACAAATCCGGATCAAAAATCAATTCGGTGGGCGCAAAACCCAGTTGAACTGTGAACTCCTGTCCGCTGAAGGTATGATTCAGGATTACGGTTGTGTCCTGCATTCCGTTGACAAGTTTCACCGCCACGGGCATCTCGAAGAACGACACGGAGGGGTGGGAGGAAGTCTGTCCCACCATAATTTTTACTAGATTTTCCGGGGTTTTCGACCATTTTATGTCGTACGACGGATAACCTTGTCCATAAAACCAATCGGCAAAAAACTCGTCGAGGTTCTGGCTGGAGGCGGCTTCCAGGTTTGCTTTCAAGTCTTGTGTGCGCGCATACCCGAAGGCAAGCGCCGGATCATTGATGTAATTCCGCACAGCCTGGAAAAAGGCGCCGTCTCCCATTTTCCAACGCAACATATGGAGCAGCATGGAGCCTTTAGCGTACGACAAGCGGCTGCTGAACACCCTGGATACACTGGTGGTATCGTCTACCCACACCGAGCCATCGGGCTGGGCTGTGGATTTGCTGATGCGATCGGCTTTGTAGATGTTCCAGTATTGCGGGCGCAGGAAATTATAGCACAATCCGGTGAGGTAGGTGGCAAAACCTTCGTTCAGCCAGATATCCTCCCAGGATCCGCAGGTAATTTTGTTGCCAAACCATTGGTGCGCCAGTTCGTGCGCCAACAGATCGTACCCGAAATTACCCACAAACGACATGGTTTGGTGCTCCATTCCTCCTCCCCATCCAAATTGTGCATGGCCATATTTCTCAGACTGGAAAGGATACGAACCAAACAATTCGCTGAACAGGAGCATCACATCCACGTTTTCCGCTACTCCGATTTGGGCATCAGCCAACTTTTCCGGATACACATAATTGATAATGTGTGTAGTATCATTTTCAAACACTGCCGGCACCGAAAACACCGTGTAATTCGTCACCGCTATGGCGATCAGATAAGCCGGAATGGGGAAACGGTGTTTCCAGTGTGCGGTAGTCCAGCCGCCGGCTTGTGTTTCAGAACGCAGCACGCCATTGCCAGCAGCCTTGTAGCTGGACGGACAGGTAATGAACAAATCCACAGAGTCAATCTTGTCGTTCAGCGCTTGTTTGCATGGCCACCATTCCATGGCGCCATAAGGTTCTGAAAGTGTCCAGAGAATTGGCGCTCCTTCATGGTTGTTGGTTTCGAAAGAACCAAACCCCGTGGAAACAGGTATTCCCTGGTAAAAAAAAGTGAGTGAATCTGGCAGCAATGCCGGCAACGCGGCTGGAAATTGCACGGTGAGAATATTGCCACTGCGAAAGAAACTCAATTTTTGACCATGAAATACAATACTGTCCATGCTCAGTACCTCAGAAAAATCGAAATCCAGACTTGCCACGCTTTCTGTTGGTTCAAATACCGTCATCACCTCACCGGTAATGTACCGCACCGCCGGATCCACCGTCCAGTGCATCCGGCAATATCTTACATCGCTCCGGTTGTCGGCGCTGTTTTGGAAATCCCGGTTTTGCGCATGCTGAATGGACTGTATCCAGGCTTGTTTTTCCTGATCGGCCAGTTCATCCAATGAGCCGAAATGCTGTGCATTCAGCGACAAACTTGCGCTACTGAAAAGCCAAAGGAGAAATAAACGCATCGTGTGAGTGGGTGAATGAATGTGAGAGAGTACATGATTGAAGAGTACATGAGTACATGATTGAGGGGGGAGGTCGTTAGGTTTGAACACCCATCCAACCCAAAAGCAGCGCTATACATCTTCACTCTTGTAATCATGTGCTCATCAATCATGTAATCACTGCGCTCCGTATTTCCCGGGGTTTTCCAGGAAAGTTTCTTTACAGCCCGCGTTGCAGAAACCATATACTTTACCATGATAATGCACGGTATCTTCTACGGTTTTGTCTACTTTCATTTCACACACCAGATCCAGATCAGTTGCCCAGGGCAAATCCGGTCCAGCGGCAGCTGCGGTGGGCGTATTGACTTTAGGAGCGTTTTGCTGGCAGGCAAGCATAAACAGCGCCAGACAGCAAGCAGTGAAAAAGCTTATTGGTTTCATATTCTTTGTTTGTTGAACGATGGACGATGGAAATCTAATCCAAATGTATATGAATCTCCTAGCAAATCTGTCCATTTCTGCCATCCATACCCATATTCAGGATTAACACCCCACCGTCCATCGTTCCACTTTACGGTTTTACTTTGAACTTAACGGTTTTAGTTGTGGTATGATCGCTGTGATCTGAAACCGTAACCGTCAGGGTAACTGGTGTTTCTTCCGTTAGTACTGGCGTAAAGTGCTCGTGGAAATCGTACTCCGTTTTGTCGTGTACAGAAGGCGTATCCTCGTACAAGGTTGAGCCGTCGGAATCTTTGGTCACCTTGACTTCCATTTCGTGAAGACTTTCATCGGTTACGGTAATTTCTATGTGGACTTCACCGGACACAGATTCATTTTCTGTCGGTGTATGGATTGTCGCAGCCGGTGCTGTAGTGTCGTCTTCGTGGTTGTGATCGTGGCAGGCGGCTATGGTGAACATAGTGAGTGCTGCAAAGAGAATTGCTTTGAGTTGCATGGCTAATGATTGTCTAATTTTAATGATTGTGAACGTGATCAATGGTGAACATATCGGCGTAGTTGTCGGCGATATTCTTGGAGAACGGGCTGGCGTGTACGGCCGGATTGGCAGCGATGCTCAGCACATTGGGGCTTTTAAACACCTCCAGGGCATCCACCACCATGTGAAAATGGGGGGCTTCTTTTCCCTGGCGCACTCGGGCAGCTTCAGCCGGAACGGTGAGTTTCATTGTTTTCAGGTTGTTGAGGGTTGGACTGTTGAAGCCGCCGAACAAACCGATATGGTACTGAAACTTGTTGTCTGGGTTTGCTGAAGCTGGCGAATTACCTTCCATTTTCATGAAAATATAGCCTGCATTCCAGCTCCAGTAGTGACCGCTGGCGCCGGTAGCCGGGTCCAGCACCCCAAGACGTTCTGTTACGGGGCTGACGCTTTTTGCGCTGTCAACACCAAGAACAAATTCCAGACCTGTATAGTTGCCTGCAGGTACGTTGTTGATGCGAATTAAACGTGAATCAGGGTCATCATGTTTACAAAGGAAATAGCAGGAATCCTTGGGCGCTACAAAGCGGTCGCCATTTTCATTCACCAGAACTACATTGCTGATGTAATAATTGAACAAGGAGAATTGCAGACTTTCGCCGGCGGCATTGGTGTAGTTTTTACCGAAAACCAGTGCATCGCCTTCCGCTTGATTCTCGAATTCAATTTCTACTGATCCGAAACCTGCAAACTCGTCGTCGCGGGCATCTTTACAGGCAGGTATAATCATTACAGCGGTCAAAAGGGCCAAAGCCCAGAAATAAAACTTTTGCATGGTGAGCAGTGTGTAAGTTAATTTTAGAAAATGTAATTCAATGTAGCCATCCAGCGGGCGCCTGCTTGTATGGCGCCGCCGCCGAGATGTTGGTGAAGTGGTTGTTGCAGAGTAATTCCGGCCGAAAACTTTCCGGCATACACATCAAGTCCCAAAGTACCCAACACAAGTGTTCCGCCGGTAGCTTCAGCCTCCTCGCCGCCATCGCGGTTAGGGGCTGATTGATCGGCGAAAACACCTGCATTGGGCAGCAGGGATATTTTGCGCATGCTTTTCCAGTAAAATGCCTTTACCGAGCCGCTGATCCGATTGCCAAAATGGTAATCATACTGATTCGTGGTATTGATCCGTCCCATTACATCAGAAACCAGCCCCCAGCCATTACGTCGCAGCGTATAGGTAGCAGATACGATAAAATCCGTACTGCCGGATCCAGGTTGCATATTGGCATGCAACAGCCGGCCTTCCGGACTTCTCAACCGGTGCTGACCGGTTGGCAGCTTGACTCCGCCGCCTACCGTAATGGCGTGTTGCCATTTTCGACCCAGGCTGTCGCCGGAATCCAGCAGGATGTAGTTGCCGAGCACCGACATATCGCCGATGCCCTGAGTGTGGGATAAATTACCGTTTTCCATACGGCGAAAATCGTGATAAGGCGCCAATACCATCATTTGCAGGCGGCGCAGGGGGTAAAAACGCCCCAGGACGTCAATGGTACGGAATTGTTCGCTGGAGTGAAACTGACCGGATTCGGCGGCACTGCGGTTATGTGCGGTACGGAACGTTTGTTCGGACCAGCGCATTCCTGCAAAATGCCGGTGAAACTGCGGCAGAATGCCGAAGTAGTTGCCACCAATCGAACACCCGCACACATCGCAGGCAGCAGCGCCTGAGGCAAATGCCAACAACGCCACTGTTAGAAACAGGGTTCGCATGAGAAAAAAATGTAAAAATGAACGAAATGCACAGCGTTTATGTGCTTTCGGTCGTCAGGGATCTGTGGAGGAGCACAGATCTTTTAGATTAGGCAGGAGGCTTTATAATGCCATGCGCAGGCGGTTCCATAAGCGCCCAGGGAGCGGATAAGGGAATACTTTTGAGGCAGTCTGTGTCCGGAGTTAGATAGGGGAAGATAGCAGATACAAAAAACAACTGAATGTCTTTGATTTGCTGGAAATTTTCCGGGAGTTGCGGCTCCTGCGACTTTTCCCTGGCTGCTATTTCTTTCATAAAGGCACATTGGCCATTGCAATGCAGGCTGGGCTTATCTTTATTGACACACCTGGCCAGATATTCCGCGCGATTCATCTGATAGTGGATCGTCCAGGCTGTCCGAATGGTAGCCTGCCCAACGATCCCGCTTAGGAGTAATATGAGAAAAACGAATCGCATAACCTTGCAAAGATATGTTGTGAGCCGGGATCTTTTTGTCAGGATTATGCCATTGTTCAGATTACTGGATATTTTTATTTCAATACCGGGTAGTCAGGATGGATACTCCAATTGTTAAATTTTCGGAGAATATTTGGAACAAGGTGACGTAAACAGATTCTTAACGTCTAGTACATGGTTTTGAAAAAACGAGCCCTGTTCAATAATTTCTTGGCTTTTTTTCGTGTCTTTGCATTTTATTTCACGGACTCGTCTGTTAAAACCGCCTGACAGTGACCGCAGTCGCTACCAGAAAAACTTCATCTTCCGCAGCGTTATCTGATTCGCAACTTATTGCCCTTTATTTAAGGGATCAGGACGCGCGTTATTTCAGCCAGTTGTACCGTCGGTACGCGGGTAAGGTATTTGCTAAATGTATATCCATGCTTGCCGATCATGGGATGGCAAAAGATGCAACGCAAGACGTATTTATAAAGGTTCTGCTGAATTTGTCGAAGTTTACAGAACATTCTGCCTTTTCTACCTGGGTGTATTCCATCACCTATAATTACTGTATAGATCTGATTCGGAAGAAAAAGAAGAATATCCTGATCTTTTCAGAAGACGTTGGTCGTATCAGTAAAGAAACAGAAATAGATATCCCGGATAGTGTGATTTTAGAAATGGAAACTAACCGCCTCGATAAAGTGATGGATAAACTCCCGGTGGGCGATAAGGCGATCCTCAACATGAAATATATCGATGATATGTCGATCAAAGAGATTGGAGATGTATTGGATAAAACAGAAAGCGCCATCAAGATGCAGATCATGCGTGCCAAGATTCGGGCTCAAAGCATCTATGAAGATATGTACGGCAAAGAGCCAATCAGCATGGAATAAGCCCATAAACCCTCATGAACTTTTCCCCCGGTCACATGCCCGGGGATAATACCAAACCGATTCATTCACCCGCGTCAAACCTTGGCGCAAAAAACGAACCGGCTATGAATAATAGCTTAAAAAAATTGCAAGATGAACGGGAAGCGATGCTTCCTCCTGAACTGGAGGATCGCATTTCGCAACACGTTGGCACATTGTCTTTGTTCAGCAATGTGATAGAAGTATTTGTGCCCAATGCATTGCAAGTAGTGGTTCAAATGGTAGGTGGTGAAGAGCTGCCCTGTTTAAAAAAGGCAAACCGCCGACAAGCGCGGGCCAATATGGATTGGCGTACGCCGCCCTCTTCCACATTGCCAAGTCCAGCGTAATTAATCTTCCAGCTCAACAATCTTCTTCTTCATGGATCAACTTCCAGTTTCGGGGCCAGTTGCACAACTGATAGCACAGTTTTCAGCGTTTTTCCCAAAATTTATTGGAGCAATGACCATCCTTTTTGTTGGATGGTTGGTGTCACGTACAGTGGGTAAAATCTTAAGCAAGGTATTAGCCAAAGTAGGGGTAGACCGGATTGCTGAGATGCTCGACGATATTGATCTGGTTCAAAGAAGCGGGGTATTGAAAGAAAAACTTTCTGCCATTATCGCCAAAATCGTGTACTACATGATGATGCTCACCTTCATCATTGCAGCTACTGAAACTTTGGGTGTGGGTGCAATTACGCAGTTGTTTACTGACCTGATGAACTACCTGCCGTCTTTGCTCACAGCTTCCGTCATTTTCATGTTGGGCTTGTTTTTGGCTGATATGGTCCAGGGGGCCGTTGTTACCCTTTGCCAATCGCTTGGCATTGCCTCGGCTAAAATGATTGGATCCATTGTTTTTTATTTTTTGTTTGTAACCATTGCCGTGAGTGCCCTTGCACAGGCAAAGATCAATACAGAGTTTATTTCCTCCAGCCTGGTGGTACTTATCGGCGCCGGCGCACTGGCCTTTGCGTTTGGCTATGGATTGGCGTCTAAGGACTTGGTGTCTAATTATCTGGCCACTTATTACAATAAAAATAAGGTTCGTGTGGGAGATGAGGTGCGTATCATGGGCGAAAAAGGCAAGGTGGTATTGATTGACAGTACCTCGTTGATCCTTCAAACACCAGATCGGGCCATCATTGTGCCGCTCAGCAAGCTAACCTCCGAAAAAGTAGAGGTATTCTACCCGGATCCGCAAGACAATGATTTGCTGGAAGCAGAGGTATAGGGCTTGAGGGTGTCTCACAAGTCGCATTTTTAGGTCTCTTACAGCCGCGGCGTAAATAGTACATTTGACTATCCTGATATTGTACAGTAAGCATTAAT
>DLXL01000233.1:0-4718 GCA_003448025.1 Saprospirales bacterium
GTTGCCTGGTTAAAATGCAAAGGCGCTTGTTCAAACTGGTAAAAAACAAAAACCATTACCCCAACCGCCAACACCAGCATCTGCATTGGAATCTTGATTATTCCATTGAAAATAAGCCCAATACGGCTCTCCCTTAATGTTTTTCCTGAGAGATAGCGCCCAACCTGACTTTGGTCTGTGCCAAAATAGCTCAGGAACAAAAAGGTTGCTCCCAGGATTCCTGACCACACATTATAACGATCGTTCCAGCTAAAGCTCCAGTCCGCTATCTGGGTTTTACCTGTTGCTCCGGCTATTTGCCAGGCTTCTGAAACCCCTACCCCACCCGGCAGGGCTCTGATAATGAGAATAAACGCCAAAATCAATCCACCCAGCATAACAGTCATTTGTAATTCCTGTGTTCGGCTAACTGCTGCACTTCCACCCGTGGTGGTATAAATCACCACAAATACCGTCATGAAAAAATTGGTGAGCAGCAGATCCCAGCCAAAAACCGCACACAAAATGATACTGGGCGCCAGAATACTGATGGCAGCCGCCATACCTCTTTGAATCAGAAACAAGCCTGCTGCAAGCGTTCGCATGCGTAAATCGAATCGCTTTTCCAGATACTCGTAAGCGGTTGTTACATGAAGTTTGTAGTAAATGGGTAGTACAAAATAGGCCAAAAAAAGCATGGCAATAGGCATTCCAAAATAGAATTGCACAAATTGCATTCCGTCAGAAAAAGCTTGGCCGGGGGTACTCAGGAAAGTAATAGCACTAGCCTGAGTTGCCATGATGCTCAATCCAATCGTCCACCAGGGCAGATCACGCTTGCCAGCCAGAAAATCATCCGGTTCCGTACTATGATCATTCCTGCTTATCCATACGCCATATAACACAATAATGGCAAGCGTGCCGATCAAAACGGCCCAATCTAATACATGCATAGGTTGTAATTTGGCAAACTTTTCGGTACAAATCGCTTAAAAAGAAGCGTATATGATGAGTCCAAGCAAAATCAGAAAAAACAACCATGCCCAGATGCTCAGGCTATTTTCCCTCCAGATGTTGAACAGTTTTTCCATAATGTTGCGCCAGTCAAGCTCCCCGGCTCGGGCACGCACCACCGGTTCGTAAGCAAGTAAAAAATATCTGCGCATGCCTTTCCTGGCCTGATCACCATGCTTAGTCAACACCATAAAATGCTCATTCAGAAAACGAAGGTCAAACAATTCACTCCTTCCGCCCATCTCTACTATCAGCGCGTTGTCTGAACCCAACTGTCGCCAACTTCCTTTCATGAGATTTCCGTCAAGTGAAAGCAGGTATTCGCCGTTTTGACTGAAGATATGCAGGATTGCCTCGTGAAACCCTTCATCATCACGCACTTCCTTCCATCGTTTGTCAATCCAGAATTGTTTTTCCCGCAAATCCTCTCCATAGGGAATTACCTTAGGCAGGATAAAATCCAGATGATTATCCATGCTTCCCAGATCATTGGGCAAATCCGGACTGAGTGCGCGGGAGATATCTCTTGCTAAAGTGCTGAACATAATTGCGCGAAGGGTATGCTACTCTTGAAAAGGCAAAAGTCGTAAAAAAGTTTCGCCCATTCATAATTCTATAATCTCACATGCCCCTATTTTCGCCGGAATGTATCTGATATACCACCAAGATAGCCACACCGAAACATTTTCCCGTTACAACTCAGGGGAGATTCCGCTGGTGCTTTTACATGGTTTTTGTGAAGACCAGCGCGTTTGGGCGCCCATATTGCCCCATTTGAACCACCTGCCCGTAATGTTGATCGACTTACCCGGATTTGGTCAATCCGCCATGGCTGAGGTTCCTTCCATGCAGGCCTATGCCGCTGCCGTAAAGGCTGCTTTGGACGATCAGAATATTTCTTCCTGTGTGCTGGTTGGACACAGCATGGGTGGATATGTGGCTCTGGAATTTGCCGCATATTGGCCAGAATACCTGGCCGGACTGGGGCTCTTTCATGCTCATCCATTTACCGACAATGAGGAGCGGAAAACGGCCAGAAAACGGGGCATTGAAACCCTGCTGGCCGGAAAACGCGACCTTTATGTGGCTCAACTTTTTCCCAATCTGTTTGCCTCGACCTTTCAAGCCAGTCGGCCGGACATCATTCAGGCGCTAACCGAGTATGGCAAACAACAATGCGCAGAAGCCATTATTCAAGCCTTACAAGCCATGTTAGACCGGCAGGATCATCAACAAACCCTGGCAGGACTATCCTGCCCGTCCTTGTTTCTGCTTGGCCAAAAGGATGCACTAATTCCTTATGATCAAGGCATTCAGGCAGGTTTATTACCTGATAAAAGCATGATAGAGTTAATGCCCGAAGCGGGACATATGGCTATGTGGGAGTTCCCGGATTTGAGTTCCCTTTTGTTAAGCAGGTTTTACCAATGGTGCCTGTTATGCAAAAAATAAGTCGGCAAGTCTATTGTGGAGGAAAATAGCCCGACTCCGGTTCGCTTCTGTAGCCAAGCTCGGCAACCTTGAGGGCACGATGCCGGTAGAAGTCGGGATCAGCCGGCGCCCAGGTGGCCAGGCCGTCTACATAGCGGTTGAACATACAAAAAGCCGCCGCAATAAGCACAGCATCGTGTATATCCCGGTCTGTAGCGCCTTCTTTTCTGGCTGTTTCGATTTGTTCGGTAGTTACCTGTTTCCCACCTTTTTGTACACTGGCAGCAATACTGAGCAGTGCCCGCATTTTTTTACTCACAGGCGCGGTGGGTAAATCACATTTGACCGCTTCAAACGTTGACTCATCACCCAGGTAATGGTTGGCTACTGCGCCGTGTATGCTTTGGCAAAAATGACAATCATTCAAGCTGGAAACATAAGCGCCGATTAATTCGCGTTCGCCTTTGCTCAGGCCTTCGTCGGTGGCCAGAAGTGCATTGGCAAAATCGTTCATGGGTTGGGCCGTTTTAGGGCTAAAAGCCATCGGGCCTCGAATACCCGGGAAATCATTGCCTAAATCAATATGTGCCATATCGGGTGTATTTATTTGGTTGGAGAAGGCGGAACATAGCCAATGGTTCCCATGCGTTCTCCCATGGTGGCCCAAATGCCCAGTTCATCAGCTGCAGGTGTGTTGGTAGCCAGGCCATCCACATACCGGTTGAACATGCAAAAAGTAGCCGAAATCAATACTGTATCGTGAATATCCCGGTCGTTCGCGCCAAAAGAACGAGCTATTTCCACATCTTCCGGTGAAACACTACGGGCATCCTGCTGCACTTTGGCGGCAATGCGCAGCAGCGCTTTCAGTTTATCTGACAGTGGCGCATTTTCCAGGTCATTCAAGGTCAAATCCACCAGTTCTGCGTCTTGTTTAAACAGATAACGGGCTGCAGCAGCATGACTGGAATAACAAAAAGTGCATTGATTCAGGTAACTGACATAGGCAGCAATCAGCTCGCGTTCTGCTTCGGAAAGCGGCGAATCTCCACCCCTGAGCAGCACCTGAGCCAGCTCATACAAGGGTTTTCCTGTATCCGGCCGGTAGGATGCAAGCGCCCGGATACCCGGCAGTTCTGGCGAAAGGTCTATGTGTGGCATATTATATGAAATGAGATTAAGCACTTCTTTCATTGGTTAACTCAGGGGAACGGTACAAGATAAGGCCCGCAATTAAAAAAGCCCCCGAAAATAACAACATTGCATTGCTGTATCCGCCCAATACTTCCACCAGGCTACCTACAAAGAATACGGCCGAGGTAGTAAAAAACCTGCCAATATTAAAACAAAAACCGGTTCCGGAAGCCCTGATATCCTTGGGAAAAAGCTCTGTCACAAATACAGTTAATGCTCCCTGGCTGATGCCAAAAAACAGGGATAACAATACGGTTTGGGCCAACAAAGCGTAAGAAAATGCCTGATTGCTCAGAAAAATAAAGGAACAAAGCGCCAGTGTTCCGGCAAAATTGCTCAACAGGGTTTTGCGCAAACCCAATCTGTTAACCAAAATCCCCGACAAGCCTGTGCCAATCATACCACCCATGCCCAGGATCATCATGGTTATGCCGCGCATGGTACCCGCCATTTCTGAACCTTCCAGCAAACTGTCTACCCAGGTGGGCATCCAGGAAAAAATAGCCCATAGACCTACCAAATCAGCACCATAAATAGCGGCGCCTCTCCAGAGTTTATGCCTGTTTTGGGGTTGAAACAGGTTCTTCAGTGCGCTTCCTGACAGCCCCCCCAAATACCCGCCAGCTGTTTCCGGGATCAGGAAAAACAGCAGGGGCGCCAGCAATAAGGGGGCCCAACCCAGATTGAACGCTGTTCGCCAATGGTCAGTCCAGACGTTCAGGCTCCCGGAAAGTACAATACCAACCGGAAACGCTACTCCAAGCAGGCCTTGTGCTATGGCTCTGCTCTTCAACGGCCAGCTTTCTGCAACCAGTACAGCGCAGGTAATCAGGATGCCCGACACGCCTACGCCTGAGCACACCCGCACCCAGGCCAACCATATCCAATCTGTTACCAGGGTGGCACAAAGCGTAGAAACACCACAAAAAAGCAAAGACAAACACAACACCCTGACGCGTCCCCAATGATCAGAAACGAAGCCCAGCATCAATCCGCCGACAGTCATCCCTGCCAAATAGGCGGCATTCAGCCATGGGCCGGTTTGGCTCATGATGCGGGGATTATTTTCCGCCAGCAAATCTGTAATAATGGCTGGCAAA
>DLXL01000233.1:4826-8746 GCA_003448025.1 Saprospirales bacterium
AATAATGGCTGGCAAATAAACAGACAGCACCATGGAAATTGCCCCCCCGCTGATGTAAGCCAGAATACAAAGCACTAATATTAACCTCGGAGATGTCGGTTGACTCATGTTTACTCAAAAAAAGTGAGGACTGCCAGACAAATGCCGACAGCCCCCGAAGAAAAACTACAGTCCGTATGTCATGGAAAGGTAATAGACACCTCCTACGGCCGGCGATCCATACGCTTGTACGATATATTGATTCGTCAGGTTATTAGCACCCACCTTGAAAGTGGTATTGATGCGTGGCAAACGATAGCTTACCTGCGCATCCAGCCAGTGATAGGCCTCCACAGTACCCGGACGCAGCTCATTCAGCGTACCGTACCAATCGAACGCCTCCTGCCACCTCCAGGAAACCTGGAATCCGATTCGGTCTGTCACCCGGGCATTGGATAAGCTCAGATTGGCTTTCCAGCGTGGCGTATTGAAGGCAGGAATGTTGTTCGGATTGGCATCCTGAATATTGAAATCGCTCCAGGTAGTATTAGCGCCAATTCGATACCCTTTGGGTAGCTGGTACTGAATGCCCAGGGTTGCGCCCTGCGTGGAAACTTTGTCCGCAGCATTGGTGTACAACTGGAACGCCAGTACATCGTTGTTCAAAAAGTCTTCTGCAACTGCCGGATTGATGGTGCCATCAGGCCCCAGTACATTGGCATTGTTCGGACGAATTACTACCTGATTGATAATGAAATCGGTGTATTGGCTGTAGTAATAGTTGATATCCCAGGAGAAAACATCATTAACCAGAGCTTTGTAACCAATTTCGTAGGTTTGATTGCGCTCTGGCTTGATGAATGGCACATCCGATTTTACAAATTTGTCTTTGTTAGCAAAAACAGCATCCGGGAAAGGAACGCCTTGTGCCAGAGATTGCTGAAAACCCTGGAAAAATGCGCCAACAGAGGCTGCAGTCACTGAATTTTCGTAGGCGTTCCATCCACGACTGTTGTCAGGCGCGCCGCCCAGAATAACAATAGGTCCTACGTTCAGACTGATGTATTGATCTCCCATGGTTGGATTACGGAATCCGCTTTGGTAGGACAATCGGAAATGGTGATTATCCACCGGCGAAACTACCGCTGAAACCCTTGGTGTAAAGCGGCCGTCGAAGCTTTCATTTTTATCATAACGAACAGAACCAACCAGTCGCAACTTATTATTAATCAATGATTTGGAGGCCTGAGCAAAAGCTCCGTATTCGTTATTGGTAACCCCGCCATCTTTATCGTCGAACAAAGTACCACCGGTGTTCATGTCGTACCGACGAAAATTGCCGCCAACCTGAAGGTCAAATACGCGCACCAGTGAGCTCAAATTATACTGTACATCTACGTGGTACAATTTGCTTTTGCTCAGAATACCGGCTCCAGGCAGACCCGGAGTAGCGATCAGACGCTCTTTTTCCCGATCGAAATCTGCTGATCCAGGAAGGTAGCGACCTTGATCGGCAAATGCGCGGGCCGCCTGATGATCTCCACCATTTACGCCGGAGATATCACCTGCAAATGCCGTACGGTAACGAAGGAACCAGGTATCGTCAGCCTGATTTTCGGGCACTACATTTCCATTCAGGTCGCGCACCCAGGTTCTGCTAAGTTTTTGACCCAGATTACGGGTGCTGTAAGAGTCGTTGGAATTTTCGCTGGAGGCGTAGGCCCTTACAAAGAAGTTTTTCCCACGAAGCTCAACTCTTGGTTGCGTGAAGGCAAAATTGTTCAGCACATAACGGCTGCTACCGGTGTAATTGGCGGTACCCTGGTTGTAATTGCAGGCGCCAATGAGTTCCAGTCCTTTGGTGATACGGTAGTGAAGCGCAGCATTTACACGAACAGAGTAAACATCATAATTGGCCAAATCGTATTCTTCATATCCGGTTCTGGACACCTGTCCGATACTGTCCAGGTTACCTACCACTTCATCGCCGTAAATATTCAAGGCATTTCTGGCAGGATTATTTGGGCCTTTCAAGGCCTCTGGCGTGTTTGGATTGACGTCCGTGTAATCCTGGGCATACCAGTCTTTACCTGCAAAATAGGAGGCATTGATTTTTAAAGCAAGCCGGTCATTCCAGGCGGTGGCATAGCGTGCGGAAATTTCATACAGCGGTTGTGCGCCTCCGCGGCTATCGTTCAGGTGGTTCACTCCCAGTTTGGTTTGAACGGAAAGTCCCTGATAATCCCATGGGTTTTTTGTTTTGGTGTGCAACAGTCCGTTAAATGCCACTGGCCCCCAAAGTGCCGAAGCCGAACCTGGAATCAACTCCACGCTTTCCACATCCAGATCACTGGGGCCAAAGAGATTTCCAGGGGTAAAACCCAATCCTGCGGATTGGTTATCCATCCCATCAATGAGTTGCAGGAAGCGGGCATTACCCGTATCGTTAAAGCCACGGGTATTGATAACTTTATAGGTAAGGCCGCTGGTCACCATGTCCATACCTTTCAGATTGGCAGTGGCGTCAAAGTAGTGCAGGGCGGAGACCTGTCGAACAGCAGTGGCATCCATTTTTTCCACTGTTACCGGAGAGCGCAGGGCGCGTTCTTCCGTTCGGGAGGCTGTTACAACAATTTGATCCAGGGTATTTACATTGGCGCTCAGTAAAATATCCAGTTCACCGGCAGTGCTGACCAATTCCTCCTGTTGATCATATCCAAGGGCGGAAATAATCAGGGTTAATGGATATCCGGCACTCGTTTCCAGAACAAAGTGACCTTTGGCATCCGTTTGTGAACGGTCGGGCGTATTTTTAACGTTAAGGGTTACGCCCGCTAATGCTTCTTTGGATACAGCATCCCGGATTTGGCCACTTATGGAAGTCTTTTGTGCAAAGGTGGTTAGCGCCATGCATGAAACAAGCAGGCTCAACAAATTTCGTTTGGTAAAAACTTTAATCATGGATCAGTAAGGTTACAGGTTTCCCTGGGCAATGTGTGTGCACATCACCGTGGTGGTAAAGAGTAAAAACAAAGAGTTGGGCAAATGTATCCGCCTGATACTGGCACTTGTACGTGGCCTGGCAGATTCTAAGGAGATTATAATGCCCAGTGTCAGAGACTGCTGATGAGCCATTGTTGCTCCTGATCAGCCCAAAATCATCCCTTCAGCTTTTCACGAACCCGATTGGTTCACCGGTAAGGGCTTTTCATACCCTTCAGGTCGCCTGCCATAGC
The DNA here is from genome assembly GCA_003448025.1 of Saprospirales bacterium. GTDB lineage: Bacteria > Bacteroidota > Bacteroidia > Chitinophagales > Saprospiraceae > M3007. The sequence goes on from DLXL01000233.1 coordinate 8,042, forward strand.
TCACGGCAATTCGTTCGCCAAGGGCATTAAAATACGCTGGGGAATCAGGCATTTGAGTGGCTAAGCCATCCACATACTTGTTATACAAGCAGAAAAGTGCAGCAATCAGCACGGTATCATGGATTTCCATATCTGTAGCCCCGCATTGTTTGGCCCGCTCAACAGCAGCCGGAGTAACATACCTCCCACCCTTTTGGGTTAATTGGGCAATTTGCAGCAAAGCCTTCATTTTATCCAATATTGGTGCTGTTTCAAAATCAGCCCTGATCAGGTTACAGGTCTCGGATTCTCCGAGCAAAACATTGGTGACGGCTTCGTGAGCCGCCGTACAAAAACGGCACTCATTGGCCTGAGAAACCACGGTTGCAATCATTTCCCTTTCGGCAAAACTGAGGGTGCCCGGGCCGCGCAAGATGACCTGGGTAAGCTCCCTAATGGGCGCTGCTGAATCCTGACGGTATTCCAAAAGGCCTGTAATGCCGGGCAAATGAGTAGGTAGAGGTATATGTGGCATAATGGGCAAAAGTATTCCAGACTGATCTTATTAATCCTTAGGATTTGCTTAAATCCTGTAGTAGACTGGCATTCAATAGACCCAAACAGATTAATTTCCCTTGAAAGAATTATTTTTGTTCAAAATTCCATCATTATTGGCACTTTTGTTGGGTCAATCGATATGCTCACACTTTCTCCACTCATTTTGAC
>DLXL01000233.1:8852-9614 GCA_003448025.1 Saprospirales bacterium
TGATTCTTGCTGCGCTGCCTGGCCTTTTGGTTTGCTGGGCGGTTTATCGGGCTGATCAATACGAGAAGGAGTCTGTTGCCCCTGTTGTTGCCTGTTATATACTGGGAGTGGTAATGACTTTTCCAGCCATTACTCTGGAGAAACTATTCATCCCATTGGTGGGCGATATAGAAAAAGATCCAGTACTAACTGGCTTACTGGCATTTGGAGCCATAGCACCCGTTGAAGAAATAATCAAATGGCTGGCCCTTATTTTGGGAGCGATGATTTGGCGTTTCTTTAATGAGCCCTTTGATGGCATTGTGTATTCCGTCATGATCAGCATGGGTTTTGCCTCCGTTGAAAACTTCTATTATATAGATGTTTTTGGACCCGAAACTGCGCTTTTAAGGGCATTTACCGCTATTCCTGCACATTTAGCCTTTGCTATCCCAATGGGCTATTATGCTGGCTTAGCCAAATTTGATCCGAGTTCGCGCATACATCTGATGATGCGCGGACTGCTGGTAGCGATCTTGTTACACGGCGCCTACGACTTCCTCGTATTGCAAAACTGGACCAAATGGTTAAGTACACTGGGCGCTATTGCCGTTTACCTTTGCCTGTATTACTTCGGCGCCTTGTTTCGGGAACATTTACAGCGTTCCCCTTTCCGGCCGCGAGAATCGGAGGCCGGTATTTGAACTTTTTCACCAATCATTCTTGTTAGGCTAAAATCTTGACGAACTTTGCGGGAGGTTCACCGCGAAGTACGCAAAGAGC
>DLXL01000233.1:9752-11034 GCA_003448025.1 Saprospirales bacterium
TTCACCGCGAAGTACGCAAAGAGCGCTAAGTTGTTTCGCGTACTTAGCGTACTTAGCGGTGAACCACCTTATTTCATACCTATGGCAAAAGAATGGACGCTTGGAGAAAAAACCTCCGGGCTAAAAAAAGAAACAGAATACGCAGTGCTGGTGGGCCTGATTACGCCGAAAGTGACGGAAACACAGGCCCATGAGTTCATGGACGAACTGGAGTTTCTGGCAGAAACGGCCGGTGCCAAAACGATCAAACGTTTCACTCAACGACTGGCGCATCCCGAGCACCGTACTTTTGTTGGGAAAGGTAAAGTGGATGAAATCCGCGCCTATCTGGATCGGCATGAAGAAATCACTATGGTCATTTTTGACGATGACCTGAGTGGCAAACAAACCAACAACCTGGAGGAAGTGCTCAAAGTCAAGATCATTGACCGCTCCACGCTGATCCTCGACATTTTTGCTTCCAGGGCCCAAACGGCTCAGGCTAAAACCCAGGTGGAACTGGCACAGATGAAATACCTTATGCCCCGCCTGAAAGGTCTGTGGACCCACCTGGAGCGTCAGGCAGGTGGCATCGGCACCCGCGGTCCCGGTGAGACGCAGATAGAAACGGACCGCCGGATTGTGCAATACCGGATGAAAATCCTGGAAGACCGCCTCAAAGACATTGACCGCCAAAACCAGACCCAACGCAAAACCCGTGGCGAAATGGTACGTGTAGCCCTGGTGGGATACACCAACGTAGGAAAAAGCACCCTGCTGAATTTGCTGTCGAAATCAGAAGTATTGGCGGAAAACAAACTTTTTGCCACCCTGGATACCACCGTGAGAAAGGTTGTTTTCGGCACCATGCCTTTTTTGCTGTCGGACACAGTTGGTTTTATCCGAAAACTGCCACACCACCTGGTGGAAAGCTTCAAGAGTACCCTCGACGAGGTTCGGGAAAGCGATATCTTGCTCCACGTGGTTGATCTGGCGCATCCGCAATGTGAAGACCATATTCGTACGGTGCAGCAAACCCTGCAGGAATTAGGCGCCGCTGAAAAGCCTACCCTCATGGTATTCAATAAAATTGACATGTACCGTGAACGGTATTATGATGATTTATTGGACGATTCCACCAAAGCGGAAATTGAAGCGGATATGCGCGACAGGATGAAGCATACCTACGGAGAAAGCGTTTTCATCTCAGCACATACCAAAGAGGGGATGGACGACTTCCGCGAGCGACTCACCCGATTGATTAAGGAAAGTTATGTAGTACGGTATCCGCACCAGGTGAAGG
>DLXL01000574.1 GCA_003448025.1 Saprospirales bacterium
ACCCTCCTGCACCGTCTCATGCTGAATCGTCCCACGTCGACCTTCGTCCTTTCCTTCTTCCATCGTCCATCTTTCATCACCCCGTCGTTCCATCGTCTATCGTCCGACATAAGCCCATTTATTTCGGGGGGAATATAAGGTCCGACCTAATTTTAACCGGGCCTTTAAAATCCGCCAACCGATGAAAAAATACATACTCCTTTGCTTCGCCTGCTGTATCGGACTCCAACTTTCCGCACAAACCATTTATTACGTCAACCTGAATGCCGGAGGCGCCGGAACGGGCAGCTCCTGGACGGATGCCTTTATCCGTTTGCAGCAGGCGCTTGCGGTAGCTCAAAACGGCGACCAGATTTGGGTGGCCAAAGGAACCTACAAACCTAGCACCGGAAACGACCGTTTTGTGTACTTCAACCTCCCAAGCGGGGTGGCAGTATATGGCGGTTTTAACGGCACAGAAACCGTTCTGGGGCAGCGCAACTGGACAACCAACCCCACCATACTCAGCGGCGATATCGGGGCGCCGGGCGATACCACTGACAATTCCTTCAACATCCTGTACACCTACAGTCCGAACGACAAAACACGCCTGGACGGTCTGATCTTCGAAGAGGCAAATGCCAACAACCCCGATCCGGCCGCAGATGCCCACCGCCCTACCCGATCCGGCGGCGGCGTGTATGTGGACGGAGAAAATTTCGGATACGCTGAACTGACGCTGGAGCATTGCATTTTCCGACGCAACCGGGTAGCATATCAGGGCGGTGGTCTTTACGCCAACGGTCGGGAAGGCGGCATGGCCCTTGTTCGGATGAACGATTGCCTGTTTGAGCGGAATGTCTCCAAGGTTTACGGCGGAGGCCTTGCCCTTGAAAATTATTTTGAGCAACCGTTTGCCCTGGAGGTCAAAAACTGCACTTTTCGGGAAAACTATTCTGTTTCAAGCGGTGCTGCCATTTGGCTGAAAGCCCACCAACCCGTTGTTTTTGAAGACTGCCAGTTTTTGGACAACCGAAATGCTTGGGGAGAAACCATCACGTTCGATTTGGTTGATTATAATTATCCCGTGCGTTTTACCCGATGCAACATCAAAAGGAATGGCGATTTCACCATTTGGTACGTAGGCATCGAGTCTGCCACAAATGATGCTTTTTTTGATTTTGACTCCTGTATTTTTGAAGAGAACGGAATGCCGGTTGTTTGGATATTCTTTTTTGCTCAAACAAAGATCAGAGCCAATTTCTGGCATTGCATTTTTAATAAGAACGATGAAATTGGCAACTCTGAAATTTCGGTAGTGCATGTCAATTCCAAATCAGCAGACGTTGAAGCCGTTTTTGCCCATTGTCTTTTTAACAACAATGAAGATACAGAGATCCATGCAACACCGGGCGCAGATGTACAATTCCTGAATTCCATTTTACTGGCCAGGGAAGAGCCCTTTACAAATAGTTTTCTGTTTAAGGGAGGCGGTAATTTTCACCTTTCCCATTCATTGTTTAACAGATCGGATTGTCAAACTTTTGACGGGAATGTGTTTAATAATGTTTTTTGCAACGAAGGAAATCTGTTTAACCTTGATCCGTTATTTGCTGATACCGCGCAAGGCAATTTCAGTCTGCAAACCTGTTCTCCCATCATCAATGCCGGCAGCAATACGGTAGCCGACAGTCTGAACCTGTTGTTTGATCTGGCCGGAAATCCGCGCATTGCCAACAATAAGGTGGATATAGGTCCCTATGAGCGTTTTATTTCCATGAATGCCACGCAAAGCGAAGCCTCTCCCTGCCCAGGCGATAATGGCGGGGTGATTTTCCTGAATCATGAACTTTGTCAGCCAGTAGAGGTGATGTGGGATAACGGGGATACCACCGGCACAGCGCTTACCGGACTTACAGCGGGCGTATATTCACTCACGGTTACAGGCGCCAACAACGTTGCCATCACCGATACGGTGGTTATTTCGGAGCCGGCGCCAATGGTGATGAACCCCATTATTCACCATGTAAGTTGCTACGGCGGTTTCGATGGATGGATAGAAGGAAATGCTTCCGGGGGCACACCTCCGTATACCTACCAGGGCAGCGGCCCCAGCCCCTGGTTTCCGTTTAATCTTCAGGTAGGCGCCTATGTTGTCACCGTGTCCGACGCCTACGGTTGCACGGCCACAACCGCCGCCACCATCACCTCGCCAAATCCATTTCAGTGGCACTACACCATCCAAAATGCCTCCTGCGCCACCTGCGCCGATGGCAGTATTGTATTCGACAGCATAACGGGCGGCGTTAATCCGCCGTTGCCGACCTCTTTGTTTGGGTTATTACCGGGAAGCTACTCCACCACCATTACTGATGCAGTTGGGTGCTATGCGGTGCTGCAATACAACATAGGCGTAACGATTGGAACAGAGGAAAGCACCCCGCAGGAATCTTGGCAATTTGGGCCAAACCCAACGCCGGCCGGGAGCGAGGCCCTATTTCAAAACCTTGAAAATGAGTCGGTTACCATGAATATATTAGCTGCACATGGTGCATTATTATCCACTCAAAGCATTGCTGCCAAACAACGCATGTCCCTCAAAGCCATCTGGCCACCAGGTGTATATTGGCTTGATTGTCGCACCGAAAAAGGCGGACGATGGCTGGTGAAATGGGTGATCGTGTCTGGGTGAGTTTTTTTACCGCAGAGACGCTTTTTTTACCGCAGAGACGCGGAG
>DLXL01000506.1 GCA_003448025.1 Saprospirales bacterium
CAATAGGTTATGCGCTCTGCTGATTCATCAGTGCCGATCACATTATAATCCTCAAGGGCAAAGGACGGCTCGTCGGAAGAAAAACAGGCACTCGTGCTGCCGAATACATCATCGTATTGCACGTTGAACATATACCGGTCTTTGCCTGCAGGGTCTTCAAAACTTACCTTGATCTCATAATACGGGACCACAGTGTCGATAATAATGACATTACCCAGTGAGTCGTAAGCACTGTAACTGAGCGGTTCCAGTATCGTATCGCTGATATAACACGCAGTGATGGGCACCTCAGTAGGTATAACGGTGCTCGTGGTCACGGTAGTGCGTCCTTCTGCTTCAGCCGTGAGACTGATCACATCACCGGGTGCTGCCAGAATACTCGCGGCATCCAAAATATACACGCCTGAACCTGTATGCTCGAAAGTGCCTGCTATGTCGTTATTGCGATACAGGGTGATGATGGCATCTTCAACAACCACATCCTCAAACCCGATAGCCAGTGGATCCTGACTCAGGGTGACACGCAGATCGGCATCCGTACCGGGCTGAATGAAGCCGTTCACAACGAGTCGGTTCTCCTGTGTGTCGATGTCGAAATACACGGTTTGCTGACATCCCGTGAACACCCAGCCGCTCGCGAACAAAAGGCCGGCAATAAGGATGGGATTATATTTTTTTCTTAACTGCATATCAGAATTTGAATTCATAGGAGATGTTTGGAATGATCGGGAATAAACTCACCTGCACATATTGATTCGTGTTTGTCCGGTAATCGTATTCCAGATATATGAAATACGGATTCAGACGACTGTAGGCATTATAGGCACCAATGTTCCAGGTGCGCGACCAGTGTTTTTTCTCTTTGTGAAATGCCACATTCAGGTCGAGTCGGTGATACGCCATCATGCGATAGCCGTTGCGGCCCTCATAGGCATAGAGCGGTTCACCAAACTGTCCCTCATATTTGGCCACCGGCAGGGTGATGGGCTGTCCGGAAGTATACACCCACGTGCCGGAAAATTCTATGCGGTCGTTGAGTTTGTAAATACACGCCACCTCAAAGTCATGCCTGCGGTCGTATTTATAGGGAAAGGTCTCTCCGAGGTTGATGGTGGGGAACCGGCGGTTACTCCAGGATAACGTATAGCCAACCCATCCGCTCAACTGTCCATATTTTTTCTGAACAAAGAATTCTGCGCCGTAAGCCCATCCTTCACCAGACTCCACCTTTTCTTCCCAGCCTTCCAAACCGTCAACCAGATAATTCGCTCCATCCAGATACTCAATGATGTCGTTCATCTTTTTATAATATCCTTCCACACTTACTTCGTATTCCTTTTTAAAGGAATAGGCTACGCCAATTGCCGGTTGCCATGCTCGCTGCGGCGGCACACTGTCAGTGGCCGGCACCCACAGGTCGGTAGGCAATCCGATACCGGAGTTGGTGAGGAGGTGAATATACTGTGTCATGGTGCTGAACGACGCCTTCAGCGAAAGATCAGGTGATAACAAATACCGGGCGCTGATGCGCGGTTGAATGCCGTAATAAAATGATTCACCCACGAAGAAGCCGGAAAGGTGCAACCCGTAATTCACTTTCAGCAGATCCGTTATTTCGTGGTCATTTTCGGCATACAGGTCTACTTCTGTCGCATAGATATTGGAAGCACCTACCGATATCGGCGGTATCTCAAAATCCGGATCATCGCTTTCAAATTCTGATGCACCCGGTCTGAACGTGTGATAGGTGATGCCGGCTCCGTATTTAATATAATGTTTAGGTGAGGGGATATAGTCGAAATCATATTTCAGACTCCAGTCTGAGATCCCGGAATAATATTGAAAGCCAAAGTAGGTGTCGGGCAGTGTTTCCTGCTCATCCTTGAAATTGCTGAATATACTAAAGGTGTAATCCGTGAAGGTGGCAGTCAGGTTACTGAAGGTCTTCTGACTGAACATATGGTTCCAGCGGGCAACGGCTGTGGCATTACCCCAGGCTATTCCGCTTTCTTCCGTGCGATAGGTGTCTTCATCGTATTGATAATCATTGTTGAAGTATGCACGATCGCGCCCGAAATATCCGCTTACATACAATCTGTCCTTATCGGAGAATTTATGATTCACTTTGGCATTGAGATCGTAGAAATAATAACCCTGTGTGCTGTTCCCATCATTTTGTGATTGCATGATGGGCCTGGTGATCAGGTCTATGTATGTGCGCCGGCCGGAAACAATGAATGCCGTTTTATCTTTTACGATAGGACCTTCGAGTGTCAGTCGCGAAGCGATAAGTCCTATGCTGCCTTCGCCGTGATACGATTGCATGTTGCCTTCCTTCATACGGATGTCGACCACACTGGATAAGCGCCCGCCATAACGCGCCGGGAATCCGCCTTTAATGAGCGTTACTTTATTGATGGCATCCGAATTGAACACGCTGAAAAAGCCAAACAGGTGGCTGGGATTGTAAACGGGCGCATGCTCGACCAGAATCAGGTTTTGGTCATTACTTCCACCCCGCACAAAAAAGCCCGCTGTTCCCTCTCCGCCTGATTTAACACCGGGTTTGAGCTGGAGTACTTTCAGAATATCCACCTCTCCGAGGATGGCTGGCAGGAGTTTCGCTTCTTCCATAGAAATCCTGTCTACGCCCATCTGCACATTGTTAACTTTTTCCGTGGGATCATCCTTGCTGGAAATCACCAAGACTTCATCCAGCGACTTGTATGAGGGTGACAGGGAGATGGCGAAAGGGGTCAGGTTATGGGCAGGGATGATTACGGTTGTGTCTCTATACCCGATGAAAGCTACCTTGAACCGGTGGGTTTTTTCGGTAGCAGAAATCTGAAACTCGCCCAATTCGTTGGTGTAGGTGCCGGTGTTCTCTTCAGGTATGGACACGGTGACACCTTCCAGCGGCTGACGGGAGAATTTGTCGATTACTTTTCCCTGAAGTACCAGGGGTTTTTGCGCAACGGCATAGCCCGTGCATGCAAGGCACAGTATCAGCAGTAGGTTTCTTGGATTGATTAGCATCAGTTGTAATCAGGGAAGAATTCTTCCGTAGGTAAATGTTTACGTTGTTAACGGCTTAATACAGCGATACAGGGGGCAGCCGTAGCGCAATGACCCCGGGGATGGTGAGTACGCCAAACGGTGAAAGCAGGTATACGAGCATCCTAACGGGTTGCATGGACTGGACGAAAGCTTGGGTATGGTTGATTTCAACCGCCGCACTGAAGTTCAGGAAGAGGCTGGTTAGCGTGGAGAGAACCATCCGGATGGTGCGCATGTTCAGTTTGGTGGTTTAAAAGTTGAAGCCAAGCCGCAGGGAGCCAAGCATGAATGGAGATTCGCCGACCTCTTTGGTCAGTGTATTGTCCTCATAAATGGGCCAGGGATTCGATTTATAGATAACACGTGCCATGCCGAATTGAGGCAGCACGTATAGTTTTCTTTTGGCAAATTCAAACTTATAGCCCGCATAGCCCGTTACCAGCCAGTCGAAGCTGTTGTAGGTCTTTCCCGTAGTTACGTGGTCTTCCAGTACGCCCAGTCCTGTGGTCTGCGAGTATTCCAGGTGAAGACCTTTCCAGAAGTACTGGCGATACCCGCTGGCAATGCTGTAGTCGGCAAAGCGGCCCTCCGTATCGCGGTCCCGCGGGAAATCGATGTTGATTCCGCCATAGACGTCTCCCCGCAGTTGTCCGTTTTGCCAGAGCTTGATGACAAAATGTGTGCGTGTGGCTTGCACAAGAAATGGCCAAAGAATATCTGTTTCAAGGCTGAATTTGCTTTCCTTTTGTTCGGTCTGAGCAAAAAGGGATGTGGCTGCCATGCTAATAATTGCGAAAACGATAAGTGTTTTTTTCATTTTTATTGTTTAACGATTAAAAAATATTACCTAATTGAAATCCGATATTTTCATTTTGAAACTGCACATTTCCTACATCATTTACTTAACACTGCTGCGAGGCTTTGTCCAATTCAATGGAAGCTGCTGGTGCGTACCGATTCTTATGCGGATACTGATATCCAGGCCCTATCGTGAATGAATTGTCAATAGCAAACTGATGATCAAATTCAAGGGCATCTGAATTCCTGTACTTTTGGATGAATTGGGAAGCAAAATTGTAATCGCCTTGCAGATATAAGCCTTGCGACGTTGATTTGGAGAAAGGAAAGTATTGGGCAGAAAATGCGGCTCTCCAGCAATTAATAAACATCTCATCGGTGTTATCCCTTCGGGACGAAGCCGCTCCCAGCCCTTTAAACTTTAATCCGAAGTGAAGGTTGTTTATATTTGAGTACTTACGATAAGCAGCAACCGAAAACATGTCCCCGCCACTTGTACTAAAGTTGCCAATATCAAACCCCTAATTTAGCCCTGATGAAAATTGCATAATACCATAGCCGGCCTTGAAATCACCATAGGTGAATTCATCTTTAAACTTACCCGCAGCGGCTGAATACTGTTTTTGAGCGAGTAATGACGCAGAAATTGTTAAGAAAAATAAAAAGGATGGAATCGTTTTTCCCATTTTTGTTGTATTCAAACTGAGCAACAAAAGTGAGCATTGAAATCCAGCAGATTATTAACAAAAGTCAAGAAATCAATTTGCCCATTTTTTTCTTAATCTGCGGAGGTGCTGGGTAGTTATTCCAAGAAGCGATGCTGTATATTCAAAACGGTACGCTTAAGATAATTTAACTGGAATCTATCATCGTTTTTTCTTATCCCGCAAATGCTGATTTTGATTGCAATGCTGCAATTCATTTTCCCATTTTGAAAAAAAATCGACCATAATCCTTCTGAAAACATGAAACTATGTAATCAGAGCAGAAAACGCTTCCATTTCTTTTTTAGAACCAACTTTGCGTGTGGTTTTTTAATGAGCTGAAAGATTTTCATGAGCAGGGTTTTTCAGCAAAAAACCGGTCAGGGAAAAAATGAGATTGCTGGATGTTGCCAAACAAGGTTACCTCATTTCCTGCATCATTAATGTTACAGTTTCAGTATAAAGAAGTAATCCTCATAAAAAGTCTGCTGGAATTCGGCATATCCATTATTTTCCAGGATGAACTTTTGACAGTATAAAGCCAGGCATATGGTTTAATCCGCCTGATTTTCTGTTTTGTATATAAAGCAGTACCGGCAATGCGTACTATGGAATAAGGGGTTTATCAAATCATCCTCTGATTCATGTTTTGGTCAGAATAATTGAGTAGATCGTATAGAGCAAAAAAGAGAAAAGAAATAAAGTCCATGGTAAAAGTATTTGTCTGTAAAAAAGTAACTTATTTTTTTCAGATGATTTCATCAACGTGTCAATATGAAGAAAGTTGTACATAATTGACACAATAATTGCTGGTATACCAAAAAAATCTAATACAAAGTCCTTTTCAATTTGGTTGTTCATAATATGAGATACTTTTAGCATCATACCTGAATAAACTATTATGAGTGACAGGCCATTCAATAAAAACAGTTTTGTCAGGTTGTTTGATTTTACATCAGGAATTTTAACCGAATTGTGAATCTGAATAATCAATGAGGTTACAATACCAATAGTCCCTATTCTGAATAAATAGTCTCCTCCGGGGATGAAATGCATTTTAGCGATCCATCCGAGAAACATAATAAGGGCTGATACCTCAAATATTTTACCAGGAAAGTTCATATGTTTATATTTAGATAGCGAGCTAATGATTATTGGGTTCAGGAACGATTTGGAATTGCCGATGCATATGCACAATCTGATATCGGCCCGGTAATGGACAATTTTATTTCATTCGGAATTATGGATGACATAAACCTTGCCTGACGAAAATTTAAGAAAAACATTTTTTCATTTTCTGCCAATAAACCGGATCTGAAACCTTTTAGCATACTACATTGTCAATTCAGGTCAATCATTCACTGACTGATATAATTCTACTTAATCCTGTTATATTTTTTCAAAATATCAAAAACCAATTTATGGGGCAGTGCATTAGCCTTATTTTCATTACTGCCTGTCATTGTTTCAGCAG
>DLXL01000487.1 GCA_003448025.1 Saprospirales bacterium
ACAGCCACTGAAAAATCAGGCCTGATTTTTCAGTGGCTGTCAGGTGTTTAATAGATCCAAAAATATCAAAAATATCTTCAGTAGTGGGCAAACCTTTATCATCGATAGCGGGCTTTTCCCCTACGTAGATCTCCAGTTTTTCAGCCTGGGCATCCATCCGTTGAATATCCAGGTGATCGTAATCCATCACTTCGTCTGGGGTTTGTTTACCTGCTGAATTTCGGAAATTATCAAATTTGAAACCGCTGTTTTGAAGTGTTAGTTGCCCAACCAGTATTTGCAGGGTAGGCATCAACTTAAGGGTATCTGTTTTTAATGCAACGGGCTTTATGTATGGGATAAAGCCTTCTGGCGGCGCTATCCGTTCCTTTTCAAAAACAAATTGAAACCCATCGAGCATCACCGATCTTACATCAATGACATTTTTAGACAGATCCAGTAGATTAACCTTCACATTTCCTTCATCAACGCTAAAACTCATGAGTTTACGTCGAATCTCTCCTTCCCTGAAGGTATACCGATCTTCAGAGAATTGCACATCATGTAAATTCAGATTTTGAATACGAAGAAAGAATGGCGCCTGCTTCTTTTTTTTCTTTGGTTGGCCAGAACCAAAGATTTCATCCAGTCGGGCCAATAATGCATTCAGGTTCCCCTGGCGTTGGTCGGCTTTCTTGATCAGATAAACTCTGGCATGTGATAAACTTATCTCACTGAATTCCAGGCGATTCCATAACACAGAAAAGAAATTTCCGCTCAGGCCGGCAGAAAATTTTTGGGCGTAGAGTAAGGTATCTCCGTTTAAATCCTCCACATATAGCCCGTCCAGTACTATGTTATCAAAGAATTCAATATCCACTCTTTTCAACTCAACCCTTGTTTCCAGGGTTTCTGATAAGTACCGGGTAGTTTTGTGAACGAGCCAGTTTTGTACAAAAGGCAGTTGGAGGATGAAGTAAAGCGCAGTAAGGATTATAACCAGAACAAAAAGCAGGTTTTCAACCCGGCGCAATACCTTTTTGAAAATAACCAACCAATAGGGCACTGGAGCCTTATCAGGTTGATGGGGTGTTCTGGATGAGGATGACATATGTTAGATCGAACTGCAAATTAACGCAGTATTTGTGCCAAAAAGTACGGTTAAGACCTGGAACTTTCCATAAATGGCCGGGATTTGACGAAGTTAAGATAATTCATCCCAAATATGAACGGTATTGAACGGATATTTGCACTAAGTTAAACAATCTAACCATGTTTTAAATCATGGAGATAATTTTTGGGATCATCATAATGGTGCTGTTAGTCTGGGGACTGATTAATCGGAAAAAAGGCAAAACTGCCTGGATTAAAGAAGAACGCTTTGAGGAAAGTGGTTCCTGGATTGATAAACGTTCGGGTGAACGAGGTACCTATGGCTCACTGGATGATGAAATGGAAGCTAATCGCCAATATATCAGTTTACAGGGTAAAGTGAGCGAATTGGCGCAAAGCATTCAATCGCTACTGTCAAAACAATTACCTGAGTTTCAGACGAAGACACATGATGATCTAAAACGTCATTTTTCGCTGATTAAATCAGAGCTCCTTGATTATTTCATACAATGCCAGGGATTGATCAAAGGCAAGTCGGTTCGCCAAACCCCTCAAGTTCATGCGCTTCATCCTTTGGCCTCCGACCTAAAAAAGTCGGTTCTGAATTACAGTTATCAGCATTTTCCCGAGCTGCTTCAATTGGATATTGAGATACTGAAACAATTGGATGCGGACTGCGAACTCATGTGTAACAGGATACTTTCGAGCCTTTCGACAGAACGTATCCATAAGCAAAAATTACATCATTAGTCCTGTTCAAGAACAGTCGCTTTGATCTTTATATATTGCCCCGTTCTTTTGCTGGGGGGCAGCTAATTGCTCCACCTTTCAAAAAAAATTAAGGCCTGAAACTGATTTTTGTGTTTTTTGAAAAAAGAAGTCGGAAACGGCTTAAAAAGTATAACTTTGCGCCGAAAATAACTCAGCAGCACTATATTCATGAGGCAGTTAAAAATTACGAAGTCCATTACCAACCGGGAAAGCCAATCGCTCGAGAAGTATTTGCAGGAGATTGGCAAAGTGGACCTCCTCACCCCTGAAGAAGAAGTTGATTTAGCCAAACGTATCAAGCAAGGCGACCAGATAGCCCTTGAGAAGCTTACCAAAGCCAACCTCCGATTTGTCGTTTCTGTTGCAAAACAGTATCAGAATCAAGGCCTTAGTCTTTCCGACCTGATCAACGAAGGCAATCTCGGTCTTATTAAAGCGGCTCAACGTTTTGATGAAACCCGCGGTTTTAAATTCATCTCTTATGCTGTTTGGTGGATCCGTCAAAGCATCCTTCAGGCTTTGGCAGAGCAAAGCCGTATCGTTCGTTTGCCTTTGAACAAAGTAGGCTCCCTGAACAAGATCAACAAAGCATTCAGCGAACTGGAACAACAATATGAGCGCGAACCAAGCGCGGAAGAATTGGCAGATATGCTGGAGATCACCACTGATGAGGTGGAGACAACGCTAGGGGTTGCCGCTCGTCACGTTTCTATGGACGCGCCATTTGTAGAAGGTGAAGACAATTCACTGCTGGATGTTCTGGAAAACAACACCATGCCAGGCACTGACTCCCATCTGGATTATGCAGATTCACTTCGCCGTGAAATTGAGCGTTCGTTGGGAACACTCACAGATCGTCAGGCCGATGTGATCAAATTGTATTTTGGAATCGGCGTAGAACATCCACTTTCACTGGAAGATATTGGCGATAAATTTGGCCTAACCCGCGAGCGGGTACGTCAAATCAAGGATAAAGCCATAAACAAGTTAAGAGCTACAAGCCGTAGTAAATTGCTTAAAACTTATTTGGGCGCATAAAATTTTCGACCGGCTCTGGAGGCTTCAGCAAATGGGCCTCCAATATATTACCATAAACAAATCCCGAATATTGGTGCCTAACCAAAATTCGGGATTTGTTTTTTTATAGACCAATACGCAAACCATACCATCATCACTTACCATACATTCCCTGGATAAGTACGTTGAATATGCTGCATTTCTGCCAGTAGAAAGCCCAGGTGTTCAGAATGTCTTCCCTGTTTACCGCCACTTTGCATCCAACTGGTTTCCGGCAGGGTGAGTGTTGCTTCCTGAAGCACTTCAGCAACTTTTATATGCCAGGATGATTTTATTTCCTGCAGATCCGGAGCAATTCCCCGAGCATTCATCTCCAGATCCAAGGCATCGGGGGTGTAAAGTTCGCCGGTGAACGGCCATAAAGTTTGGATGGCGTTTTGCATCCTGGTATGGCTCTCTTCAGTGCCGTCGCCCAATCGGATTACCCATTCAGAGGAAAAACGGAGGTGATAGGTTGTTTCCTTGAGTGCTTTTTCAGCAATTTCCCGAAGCCTTTGATCAGTACTGTTCAGGAGGCCTTTCAGTTGGTAATAATTAAATACATCAAAGAAAAACTGCCTGGCAATCGTTTGCCCAAAATCGCCATTGGGTCGCTCAACAAGCAAACAATTATAGAATTGATGTGCATCCCGGAAATAAGCAAGGTCGTCCTCCGAACGGCCTTTCCCTTCTATTTCACCGGCATACGTAAGGTACATTCTGGTTTGTCCAAGCAAATCCAGTGCAATATTGGTTAGTGCAATATCCTGCTCTAGAACGGGTCCATGCCCACACCATTCGCCCAGCCGTTGGGAGAGAATCAGAGAGTTATCGCCAAGTCGAAGTAAATATTCAAACATAAAAGCATTACCTTTTAAAGGGCGAAGGTAAGATGCTTAAACAATCACCATAGGTAATTCCAACGTTCGTTTTAGATAATAATCTACATTTTCCTTCACAATGATATCTAGTGGCAAGTATTGCGTACGTGGGATGTCTTTACTCATGAGTACTTTATTTACCAGTGTAAGGATGCCCAGATATCCCTGGTGCCAGGCATTTTGATTGATCAAAAACCTGATTTTCCCCTCTGAAAGCAGCTTAAGATTCGGCTCGATCAAGTCAAATCCAACAATTTTCACCTTGTCTTGCACGGATGGTTCAAGTGCCTCTACCAGCTTATAAGCCCGGGAATTAGTCACAAAAAAGCCGGTAAGCCGTGGAAAAATATCGAACTGTTTCTTTGCCCAGGCACGCATGAATGCTGGTTTGTCAAAATCTTCAAGGATGGCTGTATGTATTTGAATAGACTTATTATCAATGCCATTAAAGAAATCTTTAAAGCCTCTTCCTTTATCCTGCAGGTGTCTTGCACTGGAAACCTCCTTATCCAGATTGACCAGCATGGCATGGTCGCCATCAGACAAACCGAAATTCAGCAGCCTTCCGGCAAGCACACCACTCTGATATGAATCCTGCCCTATATAACTTAGAATATCGGCGCCTTCGATATCCGTATTGATGAACACCAAAGGAACATGATGCTCTTCGCAAGCGGCTACCAATACTTTTGCTTCTTCTAAAAACAAGGGTGCAGCGAGTACAGCTCCGGGAGCAGATTTCAGACTCTTTTCTACTGAATCCAGAAAGTTCTTGGGCTGGAACATGGAAAAGAAAAAGAACTCGATCTGAACATTATAATGGCGAACGGATTCTGCCGCTCTTTCAACCCCCTCTTTTGGTTGAGCCCAATATGGATCCTGCCGGTAATCCGGTAAAACGACCGCGATCCTGAAGGGTTTGTTGTTATTTGCCAATGAGCGCGCTGCCAGATTGGGTTCATAGCCCATATCCCGCATGGCCAACTCAACTCGTTCCTGTATTTCGGCAGATACATGCCCCCGCTTATGCACTACACGGTCAACAGTACCGGTAGATACACCTACACGAAGTGCAATGTCTTTTAAGGTTATACGCTGGTCAGGCATGATTAGGTTTCAGACGGTGAAAGTAGTATTGATTCGAATTCTACCAAAGTTTTATTGGCCCAAAAATCCAATTATTATTTATTCTGTGTGCGCACACGGCATAAAAAAAATTTTTCCGTGTGCGCACACGGCATATTGATATACTGTACTACTTTTGGGACAGAAAGTAAAAACAATAACCAATCCCTCCATTCATTTTTTGATTTAATGCAATGAAATTCAAAGGCAAAGAGTCAAGTGGTTACCTCAAATACGAACTCAAAACATTCGAAAAGCTTCCAGTAAAAATTTGGGATGAACCCCTGGAAGCATCCAGCCATGTGGCCAGGAGTATCGCTTTAGCTATCCGGCAAAAACAACAGGACGGCGAAAGAATTGTACTTGGACTGGCTACAGGAAGCACTCCTATCAAAGTATATGAAGAGTTGGTTCGTATGCACAAGGAAGAAGGCCTGAGCTTTCAAAATGTTGTCACTTTCAATCTTGATGAGTATTACCCGATGACGAAAGAAGCCAGCCAGAGTTATTGGCGGTTCATGCATGAATATCTGTTTGACCACATTGATATCAAACGAGAGAACATTCATATTCCGGATGGCACAGTACCCATGGAGGAAATAGCAGCTTACTGTGAGCGTTACGAAAAAATGATGGACCTGGCTGGAGGCATTGACATACAACTGCTTGGCATTGGCCGTACTGGTCATATCGGATTCAATGAGCCAGGAGCATGGGAAAGTTCCATAACGCATATGGTAAGACTGGACCACCTCACCCGCCATGATGCAGCAAAGGACTTTTTTGGAGAAGATAATGTGCCTTACCGCGCCATTACCATGGGGGTAGGCAGTATCATGAAAGCTAGAACCATTTATCTACTGGCGTTCGGACAGCATAAAGCCAGTATCATACAACAAGCCATTGAAGGCGACATTACTCACTCTGTTCCTGCCTCTTTCCTGCAAAAGCACCCAAATACAAAGGTCATTTTGGACAAAGGAGCCGCAGAAGAGCTTACCAAAATGAAATCGCCCTGGCTGGCCGGCATCTGCAACTGGAATGAGGATTTGATTTGCAAGGCAGTAGTCTGGCTTGCGCAAAAAACAGGAAAACCCATCCTGAAACTAACGGACCAAGATTACAACGAACATGGCTTAAGTGAACTGATCATCGAGGAAGCCAATTCATATGAATTGAATATCCGAATCTTCAACCGCCTGCAGCGAACCATAACAGGCTGGCCGGGTGGAAAACCTAATGCCGACGATTCCCACCGTCCGGAACGAGCCAAACCAGCTAAAAAACGGGTTATTTTGTTCAGCCCTCACCCGGACGACGATGTTATTTCCATGGGTGGAACATTTCAGCGACTGGTGGATCAGGGGCACGAAGTGCATGTGGCCTACCAGACCTCAGGCAATATCGCCGTGCACGATTATGATGCACTTCGTTATGCCGAATTCATGCTGGAATACGGTGAAACCCAAAATACCCTCACAGAAGAAAGTCGCAAGTTTTATCAAAAAATCATTCATTTTATCCAGAAAAAAGATGCCGGCGAACTGGACACGCCGGAAGTACGCTCCATCAAAGGTCTGATCCGACGTGGAGAAGCTCGTGGCGGTGCACGATTCACCGGTCTGACAGACGACCGGATCCATTTTCTGGATATGCCATTTTATGAAACCGGTGGCAGAAGAAAAATGCCACTGGGTGAGCAAGACATTCAAATCGTTGCTGCCTTGATCGAAAAAGTGAAGCCGCACCAGGTATATGCAGCAGGCGATCTGGCAGATCCTCATGGAACACACCGGGTTTGCCTGGATGCTATTTTCGCAGCATTCCACCAACTACGGCATAAACATGAATGGATGAAAGACTGCTGGTTATGGATGTACCGCGGTGCATGGCACGAATGGGCGGTACACGAAATTGAAATGGCCGTACCGATGAGCCCACAACAACTTAGAAAAAAACGTCAGGCCATTTTTATGCATCAAAGCCAAAAGGACCGCCCTCCGTTCCCGGGAGATGACAAGCGTGAATTTTGGCAACGCGCTGAAGACCGCAACCGGGAGACCGCGAATACATACCGTTCCCTGGGTCTGGCAGAATATGAAGCCATGGAAGCCTTTGTAAGGTGGAAAGAATAGTCCCTTAAGCCATTTGACTACAAAACCTATCTTATTCACTCAACCAGTCATTTTTGTATGAAGCACAAACAACAAATCATGGGCACTATCCTATTTTGGGTGCCTTTGTTGCTTTTCTGCCTTGCCTTTACGGGCAATGTAGTGGCACAAACCGTTTCAGGCATGGTTTCCGATGCTGTTACCGGGGAAGCGCTCATAGGCGCATCCGTGACAGAATCCGGAACCCGGAATGGAACCAGAACTGATGCCGACGGTAAGTTCAAGCTGAATGTAAGCAACACTTCAGGCACCCTCGTTGTGAGCTATGTTGGCTATGAAACCATGCAGGTGAGCATTGGCGGCTCAACTACACTGGATATCAAGCTGTCATCCGGCTCCCAGCTCGACGAAGTAGTGGTAACTGCTTTGGGTATCTCCAGAGAGAAAAAATCCCTCACTTACGGCGCGCAGGAGATCAGCAATTCAGATCTGACCCGCGTGAAAGATCCCAACGTGATCAACTCCCTGTCAGGCCGCACAGCCGGTTTGCAGATCAACCGAAGCGGTTCAGGCGTTGGTGGCTCCACCCGTGTAGTAATGCGCGGACAAAAATCTACCCGCGACAACAACGTTCTTTATGTGATCGACGGTGTCCCCATGTTTAACTTTTCTCCCGGACAGCCGGGCGACATTTGGGGGCAGTCCGGAAATTCAGGTAACGTTGGCCGTGACGGTGGTGATGCCATCTCCAATCTCAATCCTGAAGATATTGAGAGCATGACGGTGCTGAAAGGCGCCTCTGCAGCGGCTTTGTATGGAAGTCAGGCCGCTAACGTCGTCATTCTGGTTACCACTAAAAAAGGTAAAGCAGGTGATCCAAAAATAGAGTTTTCCAGCAATGCAACCTGGGAACAGGTTGCACATAGCCCGGAGCTTCAGTTTTCTTATGGATCCCGTCAGAATGAAAACTTCAGCT
>DLXL01000159.1 GCA_003448025.1 Saprospirales bacterium
ATAAACCATCGGCGGCTAAACCCGTCGGTACATAAACCACATAAACCTTCCCGGAATATCATTCCGGGATACATAAACCTCCATAAACCCCCATCAATTCAAATACACCGCCATTTCCTGGACGTCCCGAATTTGCACATCGATATCCTCCAGCAATGTGGTAGCCAGTGATAGCCCCACATAATCTGCTTTAATGGGAAAGGATTTATGCTGGCGATCCACCAGCACGGCCACTTCCACTTTTTTGGGGACTACCTGCAGCAGAGGCTGAACGGCATAAAAGATGGTGCGGCCTGTGTTGGCCACATCGTCAACAATCACAATGGGTTTGCCTTTGAGCGCTTCAGCAGGAAGTTCCACCACAGGCTCATATTCCACCGGGTTAGCGGGGTTGAGTCGGATACGGGTAAGGACAAAACGGGTTTTTTGTCCGGCTACGGCTTCCAGTTCGGCGAGCAACAGCCGGGCGAATCCGAGGCCATTGTTGTTCAGGCCTGCCAGGATGATTTCAGGTTCGCCATAATTGCGCTCCAGAATTTCGATGGCTATGCGACGTATTTTCTGACGAATCTGGCGGTCGGTAAGTATTTGCATATGGCAAAGGCTTGTCGGTAAAAAATGGCCGGGATAAATCTGAATCATTCCAATTTAACAAGAGGCCCGGAACTACTTGCAAAAGTCCGCGCTTCTCGCTGTATTTTGCGCCCTGAAACCATTTTTTTTATGCTTCAGTCTATACTCTTCCTGTTGGTGGCCGGCGCAGGCACCTGGTTTGCCTGGAAAGGGTTCCGCCAAGTGTGGGCCAATATCCATTTAGGCAAGCCGGAAACAACATCCGGCGACACCGGTGCCCGTTGGCGAAATGTACTGCTGATAGCCCTTGGACAGCAGAAAATGTTCAAAAACTGGCTTCCGGCAGTCCTTCACCTGTTCATCTATGTAGCCTTCGTGATCACACAGATAGAACTGATCGAGATTTTTGTAGATGGCATTTTTGGCACCCACCGCTTTTTTGCGCCATATCTGGGTGGTTTTTACACCTTCGTGATCAGCAGCATTGAAGTATTGTCGGTGTTGGCTTTTGTGGCCACTATTGCTTTCATATCCAGAAGAAACCTGTTGCGGATTGCACGTTTTCAAAAGCCGGAGCTTAAAGGGTTCCCGGCCAGAGATGCCAATTTGATCCTGTTGGGCGAGATTATCCTGATTGTGGGCATTTTCTGTATGAACGGTGGCGACTAAGTGTTGCAAACCCGCGGCGTGGAGCATTATCACCTAACCGGCAATTTTGCCGTAAGTACCTGGCTGGGGCCTGCGTTGTTCGGCGGGTTGTCAGACGCTGTCGTCATAGCCATAGAGCGCTTTGGCTGGTGGCTGCATATTCTCACGGTATTTGGTTTCTTGTGCTATCTCCCCTATTCCAAACACCTGCATATCATTTTAGCATTCCCCAATACCTGGTACGCCCGCTTGTCGGCAAAAGGGCATATGGAAAACATGCCGGAGATCCAGAAAGAAGTACGCATCATGATGGGCCTGGATCAGCCGGATGGCAACGCCCCGGCAGAGTTGCCTGAGTTCGGCGCCAATGATGTATTTTCACTTTCCTGGAAAAACATACTTCAGGCCTATTCCTGCACCGAATGCGGCCGGTGTACAGCGGCCTGTCCGGCCAACCAAACCGGCAAAAAACTTTCGCCCCGCAAAGTGATGATGGATGTGCGCGACCGCGCCGAGGAAGTGGGTGCTGCGATTGCGAGCGGGAAGGCTGCCAAAGAAAATTACAACGACGGAAAATCATTGTTTGACCGGATCACGGCAGAAGAGCTGCATGCCTGCACTACCTGCAATGCCTGCGTAGAAGCCTGTCCGGTTATGATTAATCCGCTGGATATTATTTTGCAAATGCGTCGCCACGAAATCCTGACCCAAAGTGCGGGTCCGGCAGAGTGGTTGCCCATGTTTAATGCCATTGAAAACGCGGGAGCGGCCTGGGCCATGAGCGAGCCGCGGGAGGGCTGGCGGGAGTAAAGGCACAAAGAGAGGGTGAAGGCACGAAGGCGGTTGGACACAAAGGCACTAAGACGCGAAGGCGCAAAGTTTTTAGGCGCTTTGCGCCTAAAAACTTTGTTAAACTTAGTGCCTTTGTGTAGTTGTCCCCAACATAATTTATTTGGTTCTTTAAAGAATCTTATGTAATTTGTAATGCTTTTCAAGTATGCGATCAATTACACCTTATTCTTTAACCAGCCAAATGAATGATGTATCAGAAAACCACTAATGAAGCAGAGCGTATAGGATCAGCAATTGTCCAGGCAGCATATGAGATCCACACAGAAATTGGCCCAGGACTATTGGAGCGAATTTATGAGTCGTGTATGGAGCAGGTGTTGAAGGAAGCAGGATTTGATGTGAAAAGGCAAGTGACAATACCTGTTCATTTTCGTGGAACACCACTTAAAGCAGGATTACGGCTGGATTTGTTGATTGATAACCAAGTCATTGTTGAAATCAAATCGGCCGAAGTCCTGCATCCGGTCTATGAAGCACAAATCATCAGCTACCTAAAGCTATCAAACAAGCATTTGGGATTCCTGATCAACTTTAACGTACCACTCATTAAACAAGGAATAAAACGATACATAAACTTTGTGCCTTAGTGCCTTAGTACT
>DLXL01000160.1 GCA_003448025.1 Saprospirales bacterium
CTGTACAATATCAGGATAGTCAAACAATTGATTTTCGAGTTCTCTGTGCCTCTCCGTCTCTGCGGTAAAATAAAAAAAATCCTCATTTCAGGTAATCCATCAACCAATTCCATCCCTTGCTGTTCAAATGGCGTGAAATTGCAGAATTTGACCGAATATTGCGGCCCGTTTTACAAGACATTAGTTCATGACAGCACACCTGCTTACCATCGGAGATGAAATTCTGATCGGACAGATTACAGACACCAACTCGGCCTGGATGAGCCGTCAATTAAACCTCAATGGTATTGTTGTTAAAGGTAAAAGCAGTGTAGGCGATGTCCGTCAGGCCATCATTGACGGAGTGGAAATGGCTATGGCCAATGCACCTATCGTGCTGATTACAGGCGGACTTGGTCCTACCAAAGACGATATTACCAAAACAACCCTTTGCGAAGTATTTGATACATCGTTGGTTTTCCATCAGGAAGTATACGATTTAATTGATGGTTATTTCAAAAAAATTGGTCGCGGTACGCCGCCAGAATCCATCCGTAACCAGGCGATGCTGCCTGAGAAAGCCCTGATTCTGCCCAACAAAGTAGGAACTGCTTCCGGTATGTGGTTTGAACGGGATGGCAAGGTGGTCATTTCCTTGCCAGGTGTGCCCTTTGAAATGGAATACATCATGACTCATGAGGTATTGCCCCGGCTCAAGGCAAAATTTGTGGCTCGCCCCATTGTTCATCGTACGCTGCAAACGGCCTGTGAAGGCGAAAGTAATATTGCCAAACGGTTGGAAGCTTTTGAAAATGGACTGCCGGAACACATCAAACTGGCGTATTTACCCACCCTGGGACAAGTGCGACTCCGCCTCACCGGCGGTTGGCCGGGTGAGCTGACGCAAGGCGCTGAAGCCCAACTCCAGGCGGAGCTGGATAGGTTAAAAGCGCAATTATGGGCTCTGATCCCCGATTTGGTGTATGGTGAGGAAGACGATTCCTTGCAGGAAGTAGTTGGGGAAATACTTCGCAGGCAGGGTAAGCAGTTTGGTACGGCTGAAAGCTGCACCGGCGGCTATGTAGCCCATATGATTACCCAGGTGCCGGGTTCTTCAGATTATTTCCCCGGCTCAGTTGTGAGCTATTCCTATGAAATGAAAACCAAGCTGCTTGGCGTAAACCCTGAAACATTGGAGCATTTCGGTGCAGTAAGCGAAGAAACGGTGCGCGAAATGGCAGAAGGCGCCAGAAAAACACTTGGTGTGGATGTTTCGTTGGCAATCTCAGGCATTGCAGGCCCTGGCGGCGGTACCCCTGATAAACCTGTGGGAACCGTTTGGATGGCCGTCAGCGATGCCAAACGTACGGAGGTGTCCAGGATTGTGTTTGGCAGAGACCGAACCAAAAATATCCACCTGACAGGCGTTTATGCGTTGAACATGGTTCGGAAATTTTTATTAGACGTCTGATCTAAGCATCTTTGCAGATAATACTGCATCCCATGCCGATTCGCGCCTTACTTTTTTCCCTTTTAATCGTCTGCATTTGTGCGCCCTCCCACGCACAAAAAAACGCCTTTACCCTGGTAAAAGGCAGGGTAACCGACGCAGAAACCAAAGACGGACTGGCATTTGTAAGCGTTGCAGCCCCTGGTTTCTCTGCGGGCACCCGAACCGACGAAAATGGCTATTATCTGCTCCGTACCGATCAAAAAATCACCAAACTGCAGTTCTCTTACCTGAGTTACAAAACCCAGGTGCTTCCGGTCAAAACCGGAGTGGAGCAAACACTGGATGTAGCCCTATTGCCGGAAACCAACCAGTTGGAGGAAGTAACCATCAAGGCAAAAAAATACAAACGCAAGGATAATCCGGTAGTAGAACTGATAGAATTGGTGATTGCCCATCGCGACCAAAATCATATTGGCGACCTGGCGACCTATCAGGATGAGCAATACGAAAAGATCTTTCTGGGCCTGAGCAATCTGGATGAAAAACTGAAGTCCAGAAAACTGCTAAAACCCATGCGCTTCGTGCTGGAAAATACCGATAGCAGCAAACTGGGAGGGTTGCCTGTTTTGCCGGTGTTTTTGCAGGAAAATGTGATGGATTATTACAGCAGTGCTGATCCCAAACGCTGGAAAAAATACATCAAGGCCACCAAGTCGGTCCGGTTTGGAGAAATGGTTGATGATGAAGGACTGGACAAAAGTCTTCAGTACTTGTATCAGGAGGTGGATATCTACCATAATTACGTGGATATGCTTTCGGATCAATTCATGAGTCCGATTGCCAAAAACGCCCCTTTGTTTTACCGGTATTATTCGGCAGATACCTTGGAAGATCACGGGAAAAAAGTGGTTCGTTTGGAGTTTTATCCCAAGAATAAACAAGATATGCTTCTGCAAGGTGACTTGTATGTGGTGTTAGACAGCACTTATGCCATTTCCAGAATCAATTTTTCCATTAATCCCAACATCAACCTGAACTGGGTAAAGGAATTGGTGGTGGAGCAGGATTATCAACTACTTCCATCCGGCAAATGGGTGCTGGCCACTGAAGATTACCGGATGCATTTTGGGTACAATAAAAAAGGAGTGGGCATGGTAGCCCAACGCTTGGTGATCCGCCGGATGCCACAAATCAACCCCGTTTTTCCGGATACCTTGTTGAAAGGAGTAGCCAATGAAGTGGTAAGCCTTCCCCTGGCTTCTAAAGCAACAGATCCTTTGTTTTGGGAGCAAACGAGACCCATTGCCTTAAACCAGGCTGAAACCGCTACCTACACCAATATTGATAGTTTGCGGAACACCCGCTACTATAAAACCATGACCAAATTGGGGTATACCGTATTTGGCGGTCATCTGGATTTGGGCAAGATACAATTAGGGCCGATCCCCACTTTTTACTCCTTCAATGACGTGGAAGGGGGCAGATTGCGCATCGCAGCCAGGACAGGGCCAAAATGGAGCAAAAATTGGCGCCTGACGGGAAATGTAGGTTATGGCCTGGAAGATAAAAGATGGAAATACAGCATAGGCGGAGTATTTGGCTTCAAGGGCACGGAGTTAAACAAGTTTCCCAACCATCTGCTCAGGGTAAACTATCTGCATGATATGTTGCTCCCAGTCCAGTCGTTTCAGGGTAATCCGAACGCCACACTGGCCAATTCGGTGGTCAGGGGATTAAATGACAAATTCTTTTATTACGACCGGTTCAATGTGCAATATGAGCGCGAGTTTCCCAGTCATTTCTCCTACCAGATTGGCGCTGATCAGCGGCAATTTCGTCCAGCGGGCGCGTTGTGTTTTATTCCGGCAGAGGGCTCAACGGCCATTCAGGACCCGGTCATTGCTTCAAGCGCTTTTATACAGTTGCGTTTTTCGCCGGGCGAGACCTTCTATCAGGGAGGCAACACCCGTTCCATTGTGGATTTTAATTATACCCTGATGCTCCGATACGCCAAAGGAGTACGCGGGATAGCTGGGGGGCAATATGATTTTCATGAAATAACGGCCAGTTATTATAAGTTTATGACCACCCCTCCATTGGGATACAGCAAACTGTATATAGAAGCCGGCGGAGTATTGGGGAAAGTTCCTTTTCCCTTGTTAACCCTGCACCGCGGCAATCAATCGTATATAGCGCAACAGTTTTCTTACAACCTGATGAATTTTATGGAATTTGTAAGCGACCGTTATGCTACGCTGATGGTGGATCATTACTTTCAGGGATTCTTTTTGAACAAAATTCCATTAATCCGAAAGCTAAAACTCCGGGAAACCTGCTCACTTAAAGTGCTTTACGGCCAGGTTTCATCTCCAAACAGGCCAGAAAACAATCCAAATTTGCTCAAATTTCCAGCATTCCCGGATGGCAGGCCCATTACCTACACCCTGGAACGAATGCCCTACGTCGAGGCCAGCATTGGCATTACCAACATTTTCAGATTTCTGCGGGTGGATCTGATCCGGCGTTTCAGCTACCTGGATCATCCGGGCACCACCAAATACGGGGTACGGTTTGGGGTGTGGGTGGAGTTTTAGCGTTTTAGCTCCACTGCTTTATCCATTAACCAATGCCACTCAACTACCCGCTTCTTTTCGTTTATCCTTCGAATGACAGTGTCTGCACGTTTCAAATCCCCGGGTATGGAGGAAACGATTTGGAATAAAAAGTTGACAAAATCAGTATTCAATTGTCTTATGTTTTCCGCTAATATTTTAGGCGATGTCCTGCTCAAAAACACTTTGAAAGCATCCAGTTTATACGGTAATAGTTCTGATTTCAACTCGTACAGAGCCATTAACTCCAAGCGCTTTCCAATAGCCTGATAATCAAGAAATGGGGAGGTTGCTGGAATATAGTCAAGGCATTTTGAATACTCTCCGATACCAAAAAAGTAGTTAGCCATATTCATACGATATATATCCCTGGTTTCATTTTCTCCAATTAATTGCTCTTTATATTGTTCTATAAAACTTTTTGCCCATTTGAAATCTTTTACACGAATAGCATTGCTGGAAACAGCCCAATAACGACTTGGGTGGAGCCTTCCATTATAATGCAGCAATCCCCGCTCAAGATTGTCTTTGTATAAGGCATTTAAAATATCCCCAACTTCTTTGTTTTCAATATCGTTGTTTAATTGTATTACACATAGATTTCTTGCATAGGCATAGAATTCCTGAAGGCTTTCCTGATCAATTTGGGGTTCGAATTTTTTTATAAAGTCCAATAATTCACGAATTCCTGAAGGCTCGGGAAGTATGTTTTTTAGTAGTTTAAATATCAAATAGTTTGCTTCCAGGATTGGGCTTTCCTGTAGTGATTCCTCTTCTATAGTAAAGGAGTTAAGAGCATGTTGGGGAATTTTCACGTAAGGTAAAAAAAGGGAATCAGTGCGTAACTTGTGAGTGTCTAATTCCAAGTTTATGCGCGAGAAGTTTGAAAAACTTACTGATTCC
>DLXL01000308.1:0-3004 GCA_003448025.1 Saprospirales bacterium
AACGCTGGCCCGGATGGAATGCCTGGATCATTTCTTCCAACAGGGATGCCATGAAGCATATTGGGTTGAGGCCCTCGCAAAGAATTACCCTGTTCAATGGGGCCCTGGAGTGTAGCTATCAGAAGTTTGAAATGTTCTGAATATGAAACCACGTATCCAAACACTTGGTTTATTCCTGTCAGTTTCAGCCATATTACTGGGCTTTGGCGCCTGGTATTATCTGGAGCGGATGACCCATTTGGATATGGCGTTTCAAACTTTTTTAATCCTGAAAAGCGGGCATTTGGAAATCCAAAGCGGACGGTTTGGTGCAGCTGTTACGCAGGTTTGGCCCTTGGCAGCACAATGGATGGGACTCCCTTTAAAAGGAGTGTTATTCGCATATTCCATCGGACATGCGGCATGGCCGGTATTATTGGCTTCTCTGGCATGGGTGTGGGGTCAATGGCGTTGGTCGATGGTTATTTTGCTGAGTGCCACACTGCTCACTACCCATACTTTTTTCTGGTTGTCAGAAATGCCACAGGGCCTGGTGTTCCTGTGTGCTGTATATGCCTGGATGCATTATAAGGGCAGTTTTAGCCGGTTCAAGTGGTGGGAATGGGGTCTTTGGTTAGCAGCACTTTGGACAGCTTTCTATTTTCATCCGATGGTGCTCTATGCCAATCTTTTTATTGGCCTTTTCTTTTTATTGGAACCTGGAAGAGACCGCGGCTGGAAAATAATGCACGTGGCCGCTATGGGGCTTTTTATCGGGTTGGCGGTGCTTAAATACAAAGTGTTAAAGCTTGATTGGTATGATGCAGCAGCTATCAAAAGACAAGATGCTTTTGGTCAGCTATGGCCGCATTGGCTGGATATTGATAGTAATCACCAGTTTTTGGCATGGAGTATTCAGGATTATTGGCTGGTTTGGCTGGTAATTTTTGGTGGAATCATTTGGGCGATCCGGCAACACCGCTTCACTCAGGCAGCATTCATGGCGCTTTGGCCATTGGGGTTTGTATTGCTGGTGAATGTACCCTTCCACGATTCCATTGGCAAGCAGTTTTATATGGAGAATCTGTACCTGCCTTTAGCGGTGTACGCTGCGGTTCCATTGATGTTTTTAGTGTTCAATCAACCCAAAGAAGGGCTGAGTAACCGGGCATTTTGGGTGCTTTTTGTGCTGTTTGGTCTCAGCTTCTGGCGCATCTCACAGGCTGCTAAAGAGTGGAATCTGCGACTGCGGTGGGAAAGGCAGTTGTTGCAAACCACTCATTCCAGGCCTTTGAAAAAACTCATCATCCAGGAATCTCAGGTTCCTATGGATTTACTGAAAATGTCGTGGGGAAGCCCCTATGAATTTTTACTGCTTTCTGCCCTGGAGCACCCTGACAGTGCCCGATGTGTAATCATTACAGATCAGCCCTCCAGGTATGATTCGTTGATGTCGCGCCCGGCATTATTCCTTGGCACTTTCAAAAATTACCCGTTCGAATCCCTTCCAAGCCAATATTTTGGGTTGAAAGACACTAGCGGGTATGTCAAGTATGAAAGTAAGTAAGGGAATAAGCCGCCTTATAGAAAGCGTTCATAAGTACCCAAAAAGCAGAGGCGCAGAGAATTAATCCTCTGCGCCTCAGTTGAAAAGTTGCTTCTTTGAACCAGTAGCCACTCTAATTAACTCAAGTTGTGACCTAATTTAGCCATTTATCCACACCGAATGTGAAAACAAAGACGAAACACTTCAACAAGAATCCGTCAATTGTTACGGCATGGATAGATCGAGGTATCAGGCCGGTTATGGTGCTAAAGCAGGACTCTATTTATCTTCTCATGCTTTGTTTCCAAAGTTTGATTTAATATATGTCACCCCGTTTGGTATTCTTTTTTCGGCAGACTTCCCAAGCACACTGATCGAGCAACAGTGCATTATCCTCCACTTCAATATCTCATCTAAATGCACACAAATTGCGACCGTGAAGAAATTCATATGGACCTCCGTGTTTGTGTGTGTGGTAACTCAAATTAACGGAGGTCTTTTTATTCCTCAAAAAAGTCTAATAGGTCACAACTTGAGTTAATTAACGTGAGTTTTTGATAGCAATTGAGTGTAATGAATTGACTATCAAATAATAGGCGCAAGCGGTTAAATGTCTGTGGTAATTGCCGTTCCAAGATTCGGAGCTGCAGGGCACCCTGACAGCGTTCCGGTGCGTTGCAGCTTATTTGCCTGTTTTGGCTAAATTCCACAGACTTTTGGTCGCTTTGCGGCTAAACAACTGGCAACCTGTCCAAAACTCATGTTAATTACAATAACTTTGTTTCTCACAAAGCATCTCCGCGCCACATATTGAGCTAATATTAAAACCTACCCGTCATGGCAAAAAAATATTCCATAGAAGCGCTTATCAGTGATGACGACAATCTCGAGGAAGCGCTTAAAAAGTTTCAGGAATTTTTGGATCGCTGCGAACAAGAACGATTTCAGTTGACGCTTGACAGAGGGCGATTGGAAGACCTGAATGCTGAAAAGCGAATGGATATCGTGTCGCATGCCGATACTCAACAAGGGCGCAACCAGATCCGGGCGTCTTTTTTGGAACGGTTGCTCAAATTTCGCCAGGAAGCATTGTCGGGGGTGTTTGACATACATGGTCGTGCCGAATTTTTAGCCAGTATCACGCACCGGGATCAGGTGATCCATGAGATCCTCGACCAGCGTTTGTTGCCCAAACGCTATGAGCGCGACCAAAATACGAATGCGCAATTCTTAAAAGGGGAAGATTATGCTGACCATTCTGGCCATACCAAAGATGAATCAAAGGTGATGGAAGGAAACTCCTCTATCATTTATAGACTCTACAATATTGACACCCATCGGCATGCCATTGCAATGGTATTGAAAACGCCGGAAATTGACCAAAATTTTAAAGACGAGATCCAGCGTTTGACCGATCTGCGCCATCGAAACGTCATTAAGTTGATCGATCATGAAACCAGTAAATTCCCATACTTCATC
>DLXL01000308.1:3177-3690 GCA_003448025.1 Saprospirales bacterium
TAAATTCCCATACTTCATCATAACAGAGTATGTATACGGCGACACCATCGAGAAAATAATGAGGATCACCGGTCCCCGACCTGTACCGCAAGTGGTCGATTGGCTTTACCAACTCACCGAAGCGCTTGATTACCTTCGGCACAAACGTATCCTGCATACCAATGTGCGCCCCTCCAAAATATTTATTGACGATGAATTGCAAATAATGCTCGCACCCTTCGATCTGCTAAAAATTACACCGAAGGTTTTCTCTAAAAATAAGCAAACCGCTCATAGTTCCAATCTCGACAATTCCTATGAGCGGACATTTAACCGGTACCGCGATGTATGTCAGTATGGAAGCCCGGAACAATTAAAAGGGGATGGGGAGATCATTATTACCGAACAGTTGCCCGCTGATAAAATGCGCCAGGAGGAATTATCGAACATCTGTAATTCGGATCTTTACTCCATTGGTTTGGTAGGTTATAAGCTGTTGACGGCCAGGGATTTGTTTGATGGAGCTTCCGTCTA
>DLXL01000433.1 GCA_003448025.1 Saprospirales bacterium
AATGCTCATCTTTTTTGGGGGAATGCTGACAACGCTGGTGGTGACTGACACCCTAAAAGCCTGGGGCGCCAAAAAGCTCCGCCAATTTCTGACTCCAAAGCATATCAGACAAATTCAGTTGGGTATTGGCTGGTTAATGATCGGCTTTGGCATCTTTTTAGGCGTTCGTGCGTTCTATTAGGAGGAGGTTCTGAATGCACTACTAAAGTCATTTTTAAGCATTTCGTGAAAATACCAGGAACGATCCGCTCAAAGTCCTGATTTTTGTCCTGCCGTTTATTAAGCATAGCTATCAAACTTACATGATCATGCGCAAATTATGCACATTTCTGCTCGTTTTCGGGCTTTTTTCCAATCTTTTTGGTCAACAAAACTTCTGGTCACCCGTGGCAAATAATGCCATGACGTTGACGGAGAATGCCATTTTGAAAACACAACCTACTCAATTCCAAGGCTTTACACTGAATTATGCCGGGATAGCCACCTTTCTCCGTAATGCTCCTATGGAGTATACCCCAGCTGCCCGGAGTGAGGCACTCCTGCTTTCACTACCATTGGCAGATGGGAAACTGCACACCTTCAAAGTATGGGAATCACCAGTGATGGCCCCGGCCCTCGCTGCCAAATTCCCTGAAATTAAAACCTATGCAGGTGAAGATGCCGACGGTACCGGTCTGACCCTACGACTGGGCCTGGGAAGCAAAGGGTTTCATGCATTCATATTCTCTCCACACGGACAAGTACAGCTGATTACCCCTTATGCAACTGGTAATCAACCGTTCTATATGGCGTATCACCAGCAGGATTTGCCTAAAACACAGGCAAATGCGGAGGTTAAAAGTCTTTGCGGTGTAGATGATGAGTTCCTGAATGCAACCTATCATCATGTAGCTCCACAAAACCAGCCTGCCGCAGATCGTGGCAATACCGATCAGATTGTGGTTAAAAAATACCGTTTGGCGGTAACTGCCCAAGGTGAATACACCCAATATCACGGTGGCACTGCACCACAGGTTATGGCCGCAATCACGGAAGCGGTTAACTACATCGTAGCCATTACAGAGCGCGATTTTTCGGTGAGAATGGAGCTGATCCCCAATAATGATACACTGATCTATTATGATCCTGCAACCGACCCGTTCACAGGGCCGCTGATTCCAAACTGGATTGGCGACAATCCCTCAGCAACAAACAGTCGTGTTAGTGTAAATAGCTACGACATTGGTCACCTGTTTGCACGGGTAGCCAATCCAAGTGGTGTATATGTGGCCGGACAGGCTTCTCTGGCCGGTGTTTGTGCACAAATTCAGAAAGCCGTTGCTGGTTCTTCTCTGCCGAGTCCTGAGGGTCCGGAGTATTATTTGATTATTGCCCACGAGATGGGACACCAGTTCTCTGCTACCCACACTTTCAACACTTGCCCTCCCGCTCAGGATGCCCAAACACCCGGAACAGCCTATGAGCCTGGCGGTGGTTCCACCATCATGAGTTATGCCACTACTTGTTCTCCGGATATTGTGGACGACCGCGATCCGTTCTTCCATGTGGCTAACCTTGAGCAGGTAAATAATTTTATCACCGTTGATAATGGTCGGCTGTGCGCAGAATTGATCCCTACCAACAATCATTATCCGGTGGTGGATATTCCATTGGAAAACAATTTCTTTATTCCCATCAGTACTCCGTTTGCCCTTACGGCGCAGGGATCAGATGAGGATAACGACAACCTGACCTATAGCTGGGAAGAGTTTGACCTGGGCCCATCCATGCCTCTTGGGCAGGCTACTGGAAGTTCGCCCCTATTCCGTTCATTTCCTCCGTTGAACGTTCCGACACGCACTTTCCCGGCTATGAATACCATCGTAACCAATGCCAGTAATCCGGCTGAGTTATTGCCCAATTATGGTCGGGATCTCAGGTTTAAGGTCACGGTGCGCGACAACGCTCCGGGAGAAGGCGGTACTGCTATTAGTGATGTTCGGTTCAAAGTAGCCGCCAGCGCCGGTCCATTTCGGTTAACTTATCCGAACAGTGCATCCCTGATCTGGAACGTGGGTGAATATCAGACTGTTACCTGGGACGTAGCCAATACGAACCTGAGCCCGGTGGTTTGTCAGAAAGTGAATATTTTGATGAGCACAGATGGCGGCTTTACCTACCCGATTACCCTGGCTTCCAATCAGCCAAATATCGGTCGGGCATGTATTCAGGTACCGGATAACCCAAGCACTACTGTTCGATTGAAAGTAGAAGCGGCTGACAATATCTTCTTCGATATATCCAATGCGAATTTCAAAATTGTGCAGGCCACTACCGGAAGTTTTGCTTTCTGTCCGTCGACCATGATTGACTATGTGTGTTTGCCAGAGGCATTTATTGCCGACATCAATACTTCTGCGGTGGGTGGATTCAATAACATGATTGACTTGTCGATCAGCGGTTTGCCAAATGGTGCAACGGCATCCTTTAGTCCAAATCCGGTGATGGCCGGCCAAACAGCGGTGCTGACGGTGAACATACCGGTAAATGCAACAGAAGCTACTTTTGATGCGGTTGTTTCGGCTGTTTCCAATGGTGTAACACAAACATCCACGATTACATTAACTACCGTTAGTAACGATTTTTCCGCCTTTGCACCTACCACACCTGCCAATGGCGCTTCCGGTATAAATCCGAATCCGCTGCTGAAGTGGACTGGAGCTGCGGATGCCAATGCCTATGATGTACAAGTGGCATCCAATCCATCTTTTGCCGCGAATACCCTGGTAGAGGTGAAAGAAAACTGGCCGATAACCCAATATCAGGTAACCACCAACCTCACGGAAGGCGGCGTTTATTTCTGGCGCGTGCGTGCAAAGAATGACTGTGGCGGGGCTGTTTGGTCTGAACCCCAGGTATTTGTTGTGAGCGTATTGAGTTGCGTACAGCTCTCTGCCAACGACCTTCCTCAAAATATAACACCTAATGGCACTCCAACCATTGAATCCAAAATAAATCTGCTTTCCGGTGGAACCATAAGTGATATTGACGTTAAAAAGGTGCAGGGTTTTCATGATTATTTCAAGGATCTTGAAGTTCGCTTAATCAGTCCTGCCGGCACGAACGTGTTGTTATTCAAGGACCGTTGTGGCAGTTTTAGCGGCAATTTTGATGTTGCATTTAATGATGGGGCTGCCGCCATTTTCTCCTGTCCGCCACCCACCAATAATGCCGAATCCAAGCCTGCCGGTTCTCTGAGCACCTTCAACGGTGAAAATGCCACCGGTATCTGGACCTTGCGGGTGAAAGACAACACCATCAGCGCGGGCGGGTCGATCCAGGCGTTTGCCATTCAAATCTGCTCCAATGAATCTACTAACCCACCTGTTATTACAGTTAACAACCCATTACAGCCAGCCTCCGGCAGTAATGCTACCATCAGTACCGCATTCCTGAAATCGGAAGATGGTAACAACACAGCAGACCAGCTGGTGTACACCCTGATGACGCTGCCCCAAAATGGCGCACTTCAGTTATATTTTGGTGATGTACAGATTGGCACCCAGTTCACACAGGCAGACATTGACAATGGAGGATTGATCTACTACGATTTTGGACTGAACGCCGGTTCTGACGAATTTCAGGTAGTTGTTGCCGATGGCGAAGGCGGTATGGACCAGGGTACTTTTGTTGTATCCCCAACAGTTAGCACTCAAAATCCGCTCGGCGGCTTGTCGTTCCATGTAGCGCCCAACCCGGCAAACGATGTACTCCTGCTTACCGTGAATGAAATGTTGGAAGAAGATGCACAGGTTAACCTGTATAACACCGCCGGCCAGATCCTGAAAAGCTGGAATATGGCTGCCGGCACTACTCAGATTACCCTTCAGATTCAGGAGCTACCGGAAGGTGTTTACGCGCTTTCTGTGGCCAATGGCGCAGTGCGCGGCGTGAAGAAAGTAGTGAAGCGGTAGAAGGGTTTGAGGGGTTTGAAGGGTTTGAAGGGTTTGAGGGGTTTGAAGTGGCATAACTTATATCATTCATATCAGGGGGCTTTCGCTTTTGGCGGGAGCCCCCTGTTTCAATATCCAATATCCAATATCCAATGTCCAATGTCCAAGTGGTACGGGTGCCTGGTATCAGCACATTTGTTTAATTATTCACGCATGAATGCCTAAACAGGCGTGCAATGTCCCTTCAATGTGCTGATACCAAGCAGGCGCACCACTTGGATATTGGATATTGGACATTGGACATTACCTTTGCGTATGCTTAGCATCTGCATTACGTGCCAGGCATCTTCCACATGCCCATTGACATTGGTTTTATTGCCTTTTTTGCATACGGTTTCTGGCAGGGGTATTCCCGGGGGATTATCGGCACTGTTTTTAACGTGTTGATGTATGTTTTCGGATTTGTGCTGGCTTTCAAGATGGCGCCTACGACCACGTCTATTTTGCAAACCATGTTTCATTCTGAAAACCCGTCGATGTTCCTGTTTGCCTTTATGACCAACCTGGTTATTTTGATGCTGTTATTCAAATATGCCGCAGCTGGTTTGGAAGGTGTATTGCGCATGGCCTATCTGGGCGTAATCAATCAGGCCATGGGTGGTATGGCGATGGGCGGCTTTATGGTGCTTATTTACAGTGTGCTGGTTTGGTTTGCCGTGAAAGTTCAATTTGTAAACGAGGCTACGATTGCAGAATCCAGAACCTATACCTTGCTGGAACCATTGCCCGGACGTGCCAAAAATTTTGCCATCAGGATGAAACCATTTGCCATGGATGTTTGGGGCACCTCTATGACCTGGATGGACCGGCTGGAGCAGTATGGTGTGCAGAAAACAGAGGTCAAAGACAATAAAAATTATCGTCCGCCCGACGATTTCAAAGCTATTGAAGAGGATCCAGCTTCCAGTCCGCGCACCCAGCCTGCAGCCAAACCCCGGCCAATTCTGGAAGACAGTGATGGTATTGAAGAATAACTTTTTACTAACAACCAACGAAACAACCTGATTGTTACGTTAATGGTCTGTTCCGTCAGAATTGTATGTTGAGACGAAACAATCCTCCTATGATGAAACAGTTTGGATTTTTTCTGATGTTTTGTTGGTTGGCTTTGCCAGCCAGGGCCCAATTAACCCGCCTGGATACCCTACCCCGTCAGGGCGCCTGGGCTACCCTTGAAATTGTGAATGGCGACAGTACTTTTTTGATGTCTTTGGCGCCGGCGCGCATCGTGTCCAAAAGGCAGTTCAAGGACATGGAAGAACAAAAGTTGTTCCGACGTTATGTTTGGGCGGCTAAACGTGTTTATCCATATGCATTGCAAGCCGTTGCTCTTTATGAAGACATGGAAGAAGAAACCGATGGCATGAACCGCCGCCAACGCAAACGCCATATCAAGCACGAACATAAAGAGCTGAAGGAAGACATGACCGATCGGATGAAAAATCTGTCTAAAACGGAGGGTAAAGTATTAGTGAAAATGATAGAGCGGGAATTGAATATGCCGTTTTATGAGGTAATTCGGACCACACGCGGCACGGCTACCGCTGCCTATTGGAATACCATGGGTAAAATCTGGGGTTACGACCTCAAAGAAGGTTACCGACATGGCGCCGATCCCTTGCTGGATGAGGTGTTTATTGATTACGATTTTGGTAATCCGTTGAGGTAGATGATTGAATTATTTTAAGACTATAAATTTTCCAACCTTGACTGAAGCATTAATTCTGGCTATTATATAATAAATGCCATTGGGCAACTCATTACAATCAATTATTGAATTCTCCTTTGAAATGGTTATGCTTTTCAATGGCTTACCAAAGGAATTAAATATATCAACTTTTTGCTCGTCAAAAAGTAGTGGCCAATTTTTCACTTCAACATAATCTTTAGCAGGATTGGGGGATAATACCCAATCAGATGATTGAACCATTTCTTCAACCAGATTAGTTTTTTCCGGATAAAAGGTAAAAACAGCACCGTTTTTAGGAACCCCGCTCATAGATTGATACCAGATCCCAAATCCAACAGGGCTGCTAGGACAGAATATTTCAGCACTGCCAGGATTATCCGGAGTTCCGTTCACCATCTGAGCATAATCTGCAGCATCACTATCAAATACACCATGGTACGCAGACTGGAGCCCGATGAGTGGTCCGTTTAACCCTGTAATAAAGAGTGTTGGGATATTGGGCAATTCGAGTTGGCCAATTCGTATTTGAATAGAATCAGAGCCTTCATAAAGCCAAATTTGAAGATCAATATGACCCGGAAAATCCTTAAACCCAAGGTTAAAATATTCCAATTTAAAAATTCTGCTAGGCGGTACTCCTTCTGTCAGGTATCGTATCTCAGTGGTACTGAGTGTATCTGATCGTTTGCGACAACTGAATGCAAATATGGATGTAAGGCCGTGTGATAATCCGGAGGTACAATTGATTGGAGTGGCCCATACAATAGATGGACTACTGATTAGAACATTTGCAGAATCAACACTTATATCATCAATGGTAAAAGGAAATCCGATCGGGATGGTTTCATAAAACATCGCCGGTGAAGGCAAATAGCCTTGTAAGGTTAAAAGTTCAGGATTAACTAGCGAAACATATGGCTCTTCGTGGTATGAAAATTGATAATGCGTGGACTGCGCAGCGAGAGGAAATGCTATAAAAAAAGATATGAATACTACACATTGTAATTTGGACATGATACAGTTGATTGATAATTTATGAATAATGTACATTCAAAACTGATTCAAAATTCTGCCAAATTCAGCAATTTACGTTGCTCTAAGATATTAAGTTATGGTAAAGCAAGTACATCCAAGAATAAGCTTTTATGAATGTAAAAGTGAACAAGCACCGAATAATAAAAGGCGACTATCCGGATAATGTACAATGTACAGTTGCCGCGCCCTTTAGGGTGCGGCAAGAGGGTTTTAAAAAGCCTATGGGCTTTAGCCCAATCCCATTTTCGTGGGCTAAAGCCCATTTTATGATATTTATCCTGCCCTGCCCTAAAGGGCAGGGCAATTGTACACTGGACAATATCAGGATAGTCAACTAACAAAATACATCGCAATTTCTCCCTTATTTTTGGCTGGTAGTTTCCCACGGAAAGTACAGGGAATCTGGTCTTTTACCTGTTCCCAGGTAGTTTGAGAAAGGTTGATCCGGCCCGGTTCGCTGCTTTGTTCCATGCGGGCAGCGGTATTGACGGTATCCCCCCAGATATCGTAGGCGAACTTGTGACTGCCCACTACTCCGGCTACTACAGGACCGGTGTGTATGCCTATGCGCATCTCGAAAAATGGTTTACCCTGGGCAGATCTGTGTTCAGCCATATCGCGGATGGTTTGCTGCATTTCCAGCGCTGCTTTAACCGTATCCAAGGCATGGGTTTCATTAGGCTCAGGCAGACCACCTGCGCACATGTAAGCATCGCCGATGGTTTTGATTTTTTCCAGTTTATGCCGTTCCATAATGGCATCAAAGGTCCGGAAATACTCGTCCAGTTCTTTAACCAGGGCTTCCGGCGTCATACTTTCGGCAATGCTGGTAAAGTTTTTAAAATCGCTGAAAAGCACGGATACGGAGGCATAATGCACGGGTTTTACCACCCCTTCTGTTTTTAGCTCTTCGGCGGTTTTTTCCGGCAGGATGTTTTTGAGCAGGTTATCGGCGCGTAGTTTTTACCGTTCAATGGCTTCGTTTTTGGCCGTAAGCAGACGGTTGGCGCGAGCGCGCAGACGATTGCGGCTGTAGAGTAGTCCAACCAGCAAAACCAGCAATACGGCGCCAACCAAAAGTGCATTTCGGAAGGTGCGTGCATTGGCCAGTTCGGCTTCCCGCAGCGCTGTGGTTTGGCGTTCACGGTCGAGCGCCAGCTGTTTTTCCTGCTCGCGGGTGAGCGCCTGTTGTGTTTCGATATTCTGGGAGCGCTGCTCGTCTATGAGTTTATAACGCAGATCATTGTACTTCGTCTGGTACTCAAAAGCCTTCCGGTAGTCCCTGGTGGTTTCGTAATACCGGACATAGTCTTTGTACGCGCCCATGAGCACATTACTGTTTCCAATTTTAACGGAAAGTGACTCATATTTTTGCAGATAAACCACGGATTCCCGGAGCTTTCCCTGCCTGAATAGCACGTCGTTCAGGGTATTGTAGGTTTCCATCAGCCCAGGGTCATCTTCCAGTTCCAGGCGTATTTTTTCCGATTCCCGAAGATATTTCAGGGCTTCGTCAAACTGTTCCAGGTGTTTGTATGCATCTCCCAGGTTGTTGCACACATTTCCCACAGCCGACTGATCGTCCAGCTCGCGGAAAATCCTGAGTGCTTTAAGGTAATAGTCTACCGCGAGCCTGGATGTGTCCTTGTTGTCCATTTCATCCAGCGCATTGCCCAGGTCGTTGTAGCCATCGGCAATATCAAAGGGATCACCGAGTTTCTCGCGCAAATGGAGCGACTTTTCATACCAAATCCGAGCTTTACTGAACTGATCCTGGTCAAAGCGATTGTGCCCGATTTGGGTATAAATCTTGAACAAAGTGGCCAGATCGCCTTGGTTTTCCATTAGAAGTCTGGCTTTATTGAGTTCGGAAAATGCTTCCGGATAAGCACCGCCGGTTGACAACACGCCACTAATCCTGGTATAAGCGCGTGCGATACGCAGCGTGTCTTTAAGTGACTCAAATACACGGAGACTTTCCCGGTAGAACTGGATGGCTTTGGTCAGTTCGCCGACGGATTCATACAGGTTGCCCAGGTTGGTCAGGCTGCGGCCAATGCCACTTTGGTCGCCCAGTTGGC
Source organism: Saprospirales bacterium (assembly GCA_003448025.1). GTDB lineage: Bacteria > Bacteroidota > Bacteroidia > Chitinophagales > Saprospiraceae > M3007. The sequence goes on from DLXL01000433.1 coordinate 8,799, forward strand.
GGCGCAGCTCCAGCGCCTTTTGGTAGTACTGCAGCGCCAGCGAATCATTTTCTCTGATTTCTTCCAAAATGCCCATACCATTCCAAGCATTGGCTTCGCCTTTGGCGTAGCCGAGTTGCCGGGCCAGTGCCAGAGCTTCCTGAAGTCGGCTTTCAGCCTGATCTGTTTCTGTTTCGGCTATTTCCCAGGCATAATCTGTCAGCAGGGTAACGCGGTGGGTATCCTGTTTGGCGGTTTGCAGGAGTTTAGCCAGTGAATCTGCCGTGTTTTGGGCGGTAAGCGGTTGACAACACCAGAAGACTGCCCAAAGCAGCAGCAGCCTGAGCCTTAGAAAAATGGTGGATGTATCGCCCAAAAGATTCACGCCGGCAAAAGTGGGATTATTTCCGGATTTGTTGGCCACCCGATTACCTAATTCTCTAATCAATTCCTAATTGTACTTTCCTGCCGTCTTTTCGACCTTTGTACCGGTAAAAAAGGAATTCATTACGCATGAAAAAACTGTTCTATATAGGCATTCTTGGCCTTTTTCTATTTGAACTGTCAAACGTTTACTTCATAATGCCCATGCCCGGTAGTCAGCGGATGGACAGTCTGGACTGGGCCTACTGGCTGTATACATACCGGTGGCTGTTTCGTGGAATACTGCTGGGTTTGTGCCTGCTTGGCGCCCGATCTGCCTGGGCAGCACACGGATGGAAATCGCTGATCGCTTTGCTGCCGGTAGCCGGAGCGGTGTATATGTTCAATATGGTTATGGCAGCCGACCATATGTTTTACCAGCCCCGCACGCTACAAATGGCGGATGCCGCAACCAATAAAGTACCCTTGCACAAACTGGTGTTGGGCATTCGTGTGAATGGTGCTGAAAAGGCCTATCCAATCCAGTTTTTAGGCTATCATCACCAGGTACTGGATACCCTTGGAGGCAAGCCCGTGATGGTTACTTATTGTACGGTTTGCAGAACCGGCAGGGTATACTCGCCGGAGGTTAACGGACATGCAGAGTCGTTCCGACTGGTAGGTATGGATCATTTTAATGCCATGTTTGAAGATGCCACCACGGGTAGCTGGTGGCGTCAGGCTACCGGAGAAGCGGTGGCCGGGCCGCTCAAAGGGCAGGTATTGCCGGAAATACCCAGCGAGCAAACCAGCCTGGAAACCTGGCTCAAATGGCATCCACAGAGCCTTGTTATGCAGCGGGATCCGGAATTTCAGGAAGAATACGACAGCATGGACACCTATGATCTGGGGATTGGACGGGGCAACCTGACGAGAACCGATACGGCTTCCTGGCAGGAAAAATCCTGGGTAGTTGGCATCTCCATTGATGCCAAGAATGCCAAGGCATACGACTGGAACCGGTTGAAAAGGGAACGAATTATCCACGACCAGATTGGGAACAATTTGGTTTTGTTGGTATTGGGCTCAGATAACGTCAGTTTCCAGGCATTTAACCGAAGAAAGGATCAGGCCCAATTTGCCTTGCAACACGATACCCTGACATTGGATGGCAAAGCCTGGAACCTGCTTGGGCAGCCACTTACACCGGAAACAGAGGCATTAACCAGGGTATCTGCCAGGCAGGAGTTTTGGCACAGCTGGAAAACGTTTCATCCGTATACGGCGAGGTATTAAATTATAACTTTCAATGTATTTAGCATGCTTTTGGAAAGGATTAATCGTATATAATTACCTTAGTTGACTAAAAATACAAATTTATGACTTTCCATTACCGAATAGCCATACTTGTTTGGCCGCTATGTCTGTTATCCTTTTATGTAAAAGGTCAAGAAAAACCGGAGTTGGTTCTAAATGCAGTTGGCAGTGGATGGGGCTCTAATGTTATTGCATTGAGTTCTGATGATCGGCTAGTAGCTATTGGGTATAATGATGGTCTTATAAAAATACGGGATGCTCGCGACCAATCACTTATCAGGGCCATAAAAACTGGTGGACGAGTGGAGCGCATTTTTTTTTCTTCAAATACCGACACTTTGCTGGTAGAAACTCAAGATGAAGGAGAACCTGCCCGACTTTACCTGTTTAACTGGTTGACAGACCAATATCCTGACGGTCAATCCTTAGGCAAACACCGCATTTGTGGGTGGGCTCCTGAGAGACAAAGGATTTATTTGTTGCTAGAACATAAAAAAAGCACTTTTGACTACAATTATACCTATCAACTTGAACAACGTGATTTTGGCTTAATCCCAGTAGGGAAGCCCATATCCTTTGTTGTCAATCATACATTAAATGAAAGAGGAGATATCATACAAGCAAGAGTGAAGTCAATGGCACAATCCTATTCCGGGAATTTACTTGCCATGGGATTTCAGTACGGTTGGGTGGCAGTTGCCAATTTAGACTCCATGAAAATCGTATTAAAGCGAAGATGCGCCTTAGAACAGATTGATGATCTTAATTTCAGCAGAAATGATCGTTTCCTCAGCGCAAGGGAAAGCGCTTCCTTGTTTAGCTATAATTATCCCACCGCCATCGTTTGGTCGGTAGCGAATGATTTTGAATCCATTTATCAAAATCAACCATTTGGAAAAAAAGGATAAATTTGCCAACTATTTGCTTTTGAAAATAAGTAGCAACTG
>DLXL01000158.1:0-2903 GCA_003448025.1 Saprospirales bacterium
TTATATCCGGCATGTTGCCGGGGTCGAAGAAAAAATTGCCGAGAAGGCAGTGGCTCAATACCACGAGCTGAATACTTCCCTGGCTTTTGAATCATTGGCTGATTTTGCGCAGTCGCTTTCCCGCCCAAGAAAGATCCTGCTGATGGTTAATGCCGGGACTGCCGTAGATCAGGTGTTCGAGGCGCTGATTCCTATGCTGTCGACCGGAGACATCGTCATGGATGGCGGTAATTCTCACTATGAGGATACTCAACGCCGGCAGCAACTGGCAGCGGCTCATGGCCTGCATTTCCTGGGCGTTGGCGTATCCGGGGGTGAATCCGGGGCGCTGAATGGTCCGGCCATCATGTGTGGTGGCGATGCCGAGGCATACCGGCAGGTAGCGCCCATGCTGGATCAAATTGCGGCAAAGGATGCTGCGGGGCAGGCTTGTGCCACCTTGGTTGGGCCGGGTGGGGCAGGTCATTTTGTCAAAATGGCGCATAATGGCATTGAATACGCCGAAATGCAGTTGCTGGCCGAGGTGTACAGTGCGCTGCGCTGGGATTCAGGTTATACCCCGGATGAGGTTGCAGATATATTGGCACATTGGGCTGAAGACGGGCTTCAAAGTTATCTGCTGGAAATTACCATCGATATATTACGGCACCGGGAGGGCGCTGACTGGCTGCTGGATAAAATCTCCGACAAGGCTGCGCACAAGGGAACCGGCAGTTGGGCCAGCATTGCCGCCAGCGAACTCGGAGCGCCCCTGACCATGATGACTGAGGCGCTTTTTGCCCGGTTTGTGGCGGCCCTGCGCGATAGCCGGCAGGCGATGGCAGCGGCTTATGTGGCGCCACACAGTCGGGTAGTATTGGACAAACAAGACCTAAAATATGCCTATCAACTGGCCCGGTGGATCAACCACCATCAGGGCTTTCAGTTTATTCAATTGGCGTCCGAACGGCATGATTGGCAGGTGAACCTGTCGGAATTAGCCCGTATTTGGACTAACGGCTGCATTATCCGGTCGGAACTGATGCAGCAGGCCCGGGAATATTTGTCGGGAAGGTCGGACTTGTTGCTGCATACGGGCCTGAGAGACACCATAGTGGCGCTTTGGCCCTCTTTGCAACGCACCGTATCTGCCCTGAGCTATAGCTCCAGGGCCTATCCCTGTTTGATGTCGGCCCTGGCCGCCTTGAATGGCAGTACCACTGCTCATTCTGCGGCACATCTGATTCAGGCGCAACGTGATTACTTTGGGGCACATTTATACGAACGATTGGATGATCCGAGCGGTAAAAAATACCACACTCAATGGATTTAGCCTTATGTCTTACACCCTGTTACCTGCCGTGCTTTTGGGCATAGCGTTGTTATTGTTCCTGATAGTAAAGGCTAAGTGGCCGGCTTTTATTGCCTTGCTGACGGTTTCCATCACAGTTGGTTTGCTGGCTGGCATGCCGGCCGATGCCGTGGTGAAGAGCATTGAAAAAGGCATGGGCGGTACGCTGGGGTATGTGGCTACCATTGTGGGACTGGGTTCTATTCTGGGCGGTATTTTGGAAAAATCGGGTGGTTCGCAGGTTATTGCCCGGGCGCTGTTAGAATGGTTCGGGCTGAAACGCGCTTCCTCTGCTATGGCGGTTGCCGGTTTTGTGATTGCTATTCCGGTGTTTTTTGACGTGGCTTTCATTATTTTATACCCAGTATTAGGGGCATTACAGCGTAAAACGGGGAAAAACGTGTTGTTTTTTGCACTGCCATTATTGGCCGGGCTTGCAGTGGGCCATGCCTTTGTGCCCCCTACCCCCGGACCCATTGCGGTAGCCAATATCCTGGGCGCCGATCTTGGCTGGGTCATTTTATCTGGGGTGGTGGTAGGGTTCCCCACAGCTCTGGTGGCAGGTGTTTGGGCCGGGCGAAGGTTGGCAGCCGGCGTGTCCATGGATACGCAGGTTACAGAGGCGGAAGAGGTGTTGGAGGATGCTCAGATGCCCTCGGTATCCCTGGTGATGTGGATGATCTTTCTGCCCATTGGTTTGATCCTGATGAATACCTGTATCCAGGCTGATTTATGGTTTAAGGCATCGGAGGGCTGGAAGCAGGCTGCCGGGCTGGCCGGGCATCCGTTTACAGCCTTATTGCTGGCCAATATACTTGCCTGGTACCTGCTGGGACGCAGAATGGGGTATTCCACGGCAGAGCTTGGCCGGATCAGTACCCAGTCATTTCAATCGGCCGGGGTGATCATCTTGTTGACCGGTGCGGGAGGCGCTTTCAAGCAGATACTGGTAGATACCGGCGCCGGCGAGATGATGGCCCGAAGCGCCGAAGATGCTCATGTGCATATTTTGGTGCTGGCTTTTCTGATGGCCGCCATTATCCGGGTGTTACAGGGCTCTGCCACGGTGGCGATGGCTACTGCTGCCGGGATTATTGCACCTTTGGTGATTCAAAGCGGCATAACCGGATTACCGCTGGCCTGTATAGTAACGGCTATTGCCTCTGGCGCGTCTATACTTTCGCATGTGAACGACAGCGGATTCTGGCTGGTGAAGGAGTATCTTGGCCTGACGGAGCGCCAAACCTTCCGAAGCTGGACAGCTATGACTACGGTGTTGGGTGTTTGTGGTTTTATGTTGTCGTGGGGTTTGTACTTACTGGTTAATGTACCACAACAATGACACCACGGGAAATATCAGAATCATGTTTCAGGAGATAATAATAAAGCCCTGATGGCCAGGCAGATGTATTGATATATAATTGTATGTGGCCTGAGTTTTGTGTTGTACCGTTTTGTAACCAGTAAATTTCCCCATCCATCCCGGTAATGCTTAATGCCCATTGTTGACCACTTATTAATGTTCCTGCCAGTTGAAACTGGTCATTAGAAGGGTTGGGTATTACAGAAATTT
>DLXL01000158.1:3025-7563 GCA_003448025.1 Saprospirales bacterium
GTCATTAGAAGGGTTGTGTATTACAGAAATTTTTGATGAGGCGCTTTGCTCAAACTGGTTTACACCAACTATAGGACCTGTTTTATATTCAAATGCTCCTACATCGTAGCCTCCATTTTGAGGTATAGTAGTGCCCCAAAAATCCTGTTCACCGGGCCACAAGCCAAAGATATTTGGCAGATTCAATCCACCGTTTACACAAGGAGAATTTACAGGCAGCCTGGCAATGCCAAGACTATCGTTTGGGTAAGGGAACAGTGTTGGTGCAGGAGATTGGATGGCTTGTAATAAAGGATCGGCTTCAAGCCCAACGGCTAAGCTACCTATCTTTTCACATAGGGTTCCGGCATTTCTGAATTGTTCCAACGAGTTACATAGAACGCCATAGCGCAAGGAAAAAGGAGCGCCGCTGCTCCAGTAGAGGTTCCCAAAAAAGGCAGGCTTCTGAGGTGTAAACACCTCTGGAATATTCAATAAAGGTATTCCTCCGGTGGTTTGAAATATGTTATTAAAACAAGCCACCCCGTTCATGCTGTTGCCAAAATCAGTCATCTGAAAAGCGCTGAATTGAGGACTATTATTGGCAGCAGATGGCGATACATAAACGGTATTATGATAAAAATCCAGTTCTTCCCATACCGTACCCGGGGCAGTGAACAGCGTAACCGGGCTGTTGTTGGTACGCGCATCGTTGATGCTGATATTATACCGGACTACATTATTTTTCCATGGACGGGCGCCCCAAAAGTTGCCCAATAAGAAGCCAGGGCCATCATTATCGTGCGAATAACAGTATTGGATAACCGAATTGCTTGTACCACCGTCCAAATCAAATCCCAGCCCGTCGCAACCACCCGCACCTCCGGATGAATTATGGTGGCTTTCACAAAACTGGATCGTCACATTGTTGGCGGAGTATACCCATATCCCTCCCGGGCCACCGCAGGCAGTATTGCCCAAGCCGGTCTCAAATACTTCACATCTTTCGATCAGTACGGAATCAGCCTGCGACAATACTATGCCACTGCCTTTGTGCTGATTGGACGCATATCCGGTAATGTGATGCACCCTGGTGTTTTTTACCTGAATGTTATAATGCTGATAGGAAGTGGTATTTTGGTCATCGTAACCGATGGTAACAATGCCATTTTCCCGACATTGGAATACTTCACAACGGTCGATGACCACATCTTTGAATCCGGCTTTCACATTGGGGGAATAATCTGAATAAAACCGAATGCCACAGTACCCAAAGTTGCTAACGATAACCTCCTCGATATAGATATTGCTCAGATAGCCTGTCGGTAAGGTGGTATAAAACAAAACGCCATCCTTGCCAGCTTGATTGCCTGGTCCGGGTCCTTGAAATTCCAGATTTCGCAGGGTAATCCCCTGGGTGTTGGTTGCCTGAAAGCCACATTTGTTTTGAACAGTTGTTTTGATGATTGCTTTTCCGATGCCATAGGAAGAAAAATAAACCGGCCTGTTTGGGTCGTTGCCGTCATTCTGATCCAGCTCAATATTCCCTGTAAATGTTTTTCCGCCCTCGAAAAGCACCGTATCTCCCGGCAGTAAAACAGCCTGGTTTACCTTGGAAAGAGTGGTCCAGGCTGTTGCTATGGAAAGGCCGTCTCCATTGGAACCGGAGGTGTTTACATAATAGGTTTTTCCGGTATTAGGCACCGGATCGCCGGTGATAAACAGTGCCGACAAACCCTGTGCGTACCATCGGGCCAGGTAATCGTTGGGATGCAGCGCATTGGCCGTACAATGGATTGCGCCTTTTCTTCGGTAAATGGTGTCGCTCGCGGTGGTCATATCAAAACAGATTACACCGGGCGATTCCAGGGATTTCAACTGCTCCAGAAAGCCATACATTTTGCTTGCGCCATTGGCCGGCGATCCGGTGCCGGTAATATCCGGAAGCATATTGCCCAATAATATAAACTCTGCTTGTGGGCAACCAGCCTTTATCTTTTGGATGCAGTTTTGAATACTTGTTTTGAAGCTGCTGTTGGAGGTCCCCCAGATATCATTCATCCCCATATCTATGATAACCAGATCAGGTTGATTGGGATTTACCATGGCCTGGCAGTATTGGTCTGCCCATGCGGCTGTTTTGCCGCCGCAAGAGCTGTTATAGACCGTCACCGGTGTGCCAAAATGCCTCCTCAGTGCCTCCCCGAACAGTTCAATGTAACTGTGCATATAAGGGGCATTAGGGGTGAAATTGTTGGGGTCTCCGGCAAAACCGCTAACGTTCAAACCGGCTGTAAGGCTCATACCAAGGGCCTGAATCACCAGCGGTTGTTGTTGCTGAAGTTTTGCCATGGTATTAGGCAACTGGTCTCCTCTGAATCCAAACAAACCGTTGCCGCCCCAATCACTTCTATCCGGAATATAGGTGATGTTTGTCCAGGAACTGTGTTGTGTATTCCATAAGCCACTCCCGGCCTGGGCTGCATAGGTCTCAGAGATCTTGTTGGATAATTGGGTGATATTGTTGCCGTCTATGGTGTAATCTATCCCTTCTGTAAATGTTTTTGAACCGTCGAAATTTTTTATGGATAGAATCTGCGATGGCCGGAACATGAGGCGTGCGCTACTATTGATCCCGGTAAGCAATACCAGTTCATTAAAAATGGTATCTGATTGCCACATAGGTTGCAAATAGGCACGAACATCAATTTGCTGGGTCTGATTCGTGTAGTTGGGAAACTCGTAGTATCCTCCGGAGAGAGGGTTAACCAACGCCCAACGGGCTTTCGCTGGCGCACAAGACCAAATGGCTTCTGAAGGAGGTACGGTTAGTAGAGGATTGCATAAACTATCATAAAAAGTACAGCTTCCTCCTGCATAATAAATGGTATGTGCATTGGCAGCTACTGCTCCGGGCGCTGGCAAACATTGAGCAAAAGCGCCTAAATAATAAAAGAAGGAGAACAAACTCATCAAAAAATAACGATGATAGTGTTTCATGACTGCCATATTTTTAAGATCGTATTTTTTGAATCGCCTCCTTCAATTCCTCCTGTTTCTGCGTTCCAATACAAATCTTTTCACCACTTTTCAGCTCCAGTGCCAGTCCGTATTTGCCATTAACATTGTAAACCTTGCCATAGCTGCTGCTGTACCGTACACCCCAGCCGCCTACAAAGCCATAATTCACCACCTGGGCCGTTTTTACATCGCTCCACAAAATACTGCGACGGGTGAAGGGGCGGAAAGCGAAACGGATTTCCTGTTGATCTATTTCTGTAACCAACCGAATGCTCCAGAAAAAATATAACAAGACAGCTTCAAACAGAAGCATAGCCACCAAACCGGCGTTGGGCATGGGGTTGTTGCCAAACGGAACACCTACTACCATTTGTTGATACAAACCCAAAACAGGGATAAACATGGTGCTGGCTAAAATCAGCCACAACCAGATTTGAGAAAAACGCTGAGATTCGGTGAATATCGGAAACATACACTTGTTTTTTGAATATCAAAAAGTCAATCTTTATCCCCACATCTTTTAAACAGGATAAACTGTTTCAGTCCGATGAAAGCGTCGTTGGCAGGCAGGCTTTGCATATATCTGGCCAGCAGATCGAAACCTTCCGGCCAGAATTGGTTATTCCAGAAACAATCGCCAATAATTTGTCCGTCGGCATGGCGGGCTACATAGGCTTTTACCCAGTTAAACTCAGTGGGTTCCATACGATTGGGGATTTCCGGCAAGAGCAACGTCAGCAGATCATCCGGGCGTTGTAAACCGTTCCAATTGCCCTGATATTGTAAGGCACCTTTACTCACGTGAAAGCGAACCTCTTCATCTTCCAGGTCAATGCTCAGGTCTTCTTCCGGGTCAAAACGCTCCTCCAAAGCGGTATAAATGGTATTAAAAATGCCGGAAAGGTATTGGTCTGTAATCGTATACACTTGTTGCTCCACCGTATCGCCCAGTCCAACCACCTGTATGTCGATACCTCTTGGGAAGTGCTCCGGATGAATGGTAAGAATCCAGAAAGGTAACATGGAAGGATGAAACTCGCCTTCTACGGGCCCGGATGCTATCTCCAGTCCGCCGGGCAGTTCCAGTGCCGCATATTTTTGAGAAAATTCCACCGGAATGCCGGCTTGTTCGAGACTTTGGCGAAGGCTGTACAGGAGTAAGTGATTGGGACTCATGGGTGGTTGAGGGTTAACAAATCTGAATGGGCAAAAATAATAGACTTGTTGCGAAAGTGGTTTAGGCGCGGCGTGGCAGATTACACTGCATATCGTTCAAGCGCATGTCTTTCCCCCTTATTGGCAGGTTGAATCATTCTTCGCGCATTTGCCATGGAAATGGGGTTGTTCATGATTACATGCCAAAATACGCGCTTTAATTCCAACTGCCGTTCTCTTGATTCAAGATAAATCCGCCCTCTTAAGCGGGAATCGTCCTTTAATGTGAGGATGATGATGTTGTTAACCCCGGATGACGGATACGAGTCCTTCTTTTTGAGCTTGTCTTTATAGTCTGAATGGCTTTGTTGCATGAATCTTGT
>DLXL01000464.1:0-4090 GCA_003448025.1 Saprospirales bacterium
GATTGAGCAATGTTACGAGGGTAAATTTGGTTCAAAATACAGGAATCGGGGCGGCAGATGCAACGCATACAGTTGAAGATGATAAAAAAGCCAGGCTAAAGGCTTCTCCCATGATTTTTCCACTCATACATCCAAAGGAGGTTTCAAGGAGGGGTAACATGGATACCAGTCTTTTTTATGCGGCACAAAAAAGTAGAATACGCCTGGTATTATGGTTTATTCTACACAAATTAAGATTCCGATGAACTATATCATATACGATCTTGAGGCAACCTGCTGGGAGAATATGCCGCCTGGATATGTGCAGGAAACTATAGAAATAGGGGCATACAAGTTAAATCCCTATGGAGAAATCAGGGGAAAGTTCAATCGGTTTATCAAACCTTCGGTCCACCCTACCCTTTCTCCTTTTTGCCGACAACTGACCACTATTGAACAATTGGACATAAACAGGGCAAAATATTTCCCGGAGGTCATTGAAGAGTTCCAGGATTGGGCCAGGATTTTCGAAGAGGACTACATGCTCTGTTCCTGGGGCAATTTTGACCGAAAAATGTTTGCAGCAGATTGCAGACTTCACAGGCTTGAAGTGGACTGGACGGATCGACATGTTAACCTCAAAGAACAATACCGGGTCATGAAACGGTTAAAGTCTGGTATTGGCCTGAAAAAAGCCATAGAAATGGAGAACATGGTCTTTTCAGGTCAACATCACAGAGGCATTTCCGATGCAGAGAACCTGGTAAAACTTTTCTTGAAATATTTGGGCAATTGGAGTGTTTAATTAGTTGTAGTGGTCAGCCGACAATAAGTTTTAGTGAACAATATGTTGAAAATCAGGTTTTTCAATGGAGTTGGTCGAATAGCCCGAGCGTCAGTTTAAACAATCAGGTTAGTCGCCCTTTTAATATCAAAACAAGCTAATTTTGCTGCAATTACTTTCTTAACCCCAGTCATTTTGACCGGTTCACCACTTTTAAGTACAATAAAATCAAATCATGGGTTTAGCTGCCGAACGTATCGACAACCTTCAATTAATCCGCCAAAGTGCGCGGGATTTCGCTGAAACACATATTCGACCATACATAATGGAATGGGACGAGGCTCAATTCTTTCCTATGGATATGTTCCATCGCATGGGTGAACATGGCTTTTTGGGAGTGCTGGTTCCTGAAGAATATGGTGGTGCTGGACTAGGATACCAGGAATACATCACTATTATTGATGAGATCTCTAAGGTTTGCGGTTCCATAGGCTTGAGTGTTGCTGCACACAACTCTTTGTGTACAAACCATATACTTTCGTTTGGCAGTGAAGAAATTAAACGCAAATACCTGCCTTTGCTTGCTACCGGCCAATGGATAGGCGCCTGGGGGCTTACAGAACCAAATACCGGATCAGATGCCATGCGCATGCAGTGTGTTGCCACGCCCGACGGCGATCACTGGGTGCTTAATGGTACAAAGTCATGGATTACTCATGGGAAAAGCGGACACGTTGCTGTGGTGATTGCCAGAACCGGAGAGTTATTGGACAGTCGTGGCATGACGGCATTTGTAGTGGAAAGAGGCACTCCGGGCTTTTCTGCCGGAAAAAAGGAGAACAAACTTGGCATGCGCGCCAGCGAAACTGCAGAAATGATTTTTGATAACTGTGTGATACACAAAAGCCAAATCCTTGGTGAAATTGGTGACGGTTTCATTCAAGCCATGAAAATCCTGGATGGTGGCCGGATCAGTATCGCCTCGCTTGCACTTGGCATTGCAAAAGGTGCTTATGAAGCTTCTGTCAAATATGCCAAAGAACGGCAACAATTTGGCCAACCAATCTCCAATTTTCAGGCTATTTCATTCAAATTAGCGGATATGGCAACTAAAATCGAAGCCTCTGAATTATTGGTTCGGCAAGCAGGAAGCCTGAAAGATGCTGGTGAGAAGTGTACCAAGCAAGCCGCAATGGCAAAATATTATGCCTCTGAGGTTTCTGTGGAAGTAAGCACAGATGCTGTCCAGATCTTTGGCGGATATGGTTATACCAAAGACTTCCCCGTTGAAAAGTTCTACCGTGACTCTAAGCTTTGCACCATTGGTGAGGGTACTTCAGAAATTCAGAAACTCGTAATTGCTCGTGAAGCGTTAAAAGGCTAAGTAGTGCCTTAACGAATTAATTCCAGGATCAATGGCATGTTAGCCGGTATTTCCAGTTGGCCTAATTGGTTGATGGTAGTACCGGCTAACACATTTAAGGCTCTTGTGTATCCTGCCAGCCGTTCCTGAAATCGGTCGGTATTCAGTGTTTTTGTCTGGTCGGAAAAATTTAATACGACCATAATGGTCTTCGCGTTGTCATACCTGAAATACACATATAGGCCTTTCTCCGGTTCCTGATCAATAGGTGCAAATTGCATCAACCTGCCTGTTTGCAAGGCTGGTGTGCCATTCCGGTACTGAATCAGTTTTTGGGTAAAAAGGAATGCTTCCTGCTCTTCAGTGGTTCTACCTGAATTCACGAATTTATTGATAGTGTCGCCTGGCCAACCTCCCGGAAAATCTTTGCGGAATGATTCCCAGCCGGGCACACTCCTTGAGTTACTCAGTATTTCAGTGGCATAATAAATCTGAGGTATCCCTCTGGTAGTCATTAAGAATGCCATTCCCGTCTTGAATTTGCCCAGATGCTCCCCTATTTGAGAAAAATACCTGAGCATATCGTGGTTATCCAACATGATCAGATTTCGGTAAGGATCCTTATAAAAGTAGTCCTGCGCCAGTACGTAATAAATTTTAGAGGCTCCCTCGGTCCAGGTGGTAGGTTTAGTTAGTGCCTCCTGAATGGCAAAACAGAGTTGGAAGTCAATGACACCAGGTAAATTGGAGTCAAAATTCCCACGTGTCATTGGCTGATCATCCGCAAAAAAACCTTGTATGGGTACGGCATTTTCCCAGATCTCACCGAACATGGAAAGGTTAGGGTATTCATTTCGGAGTGCGGTACACCATTTACTGCAAAAGTCCTGGTCAGAATACGTATACGTATCAATCCGAAAATCATCAAAACCGGCATACTCAATCCACCAGATGGCTTGTTGGATCAGGTAATTGGCCATGTGCGGGTTCCGCTGGTTTAGATCTGGCATTCGTTTGTCGAACCAGCCGTCCTGAAATCGCTTTTTATCATATTCTGATGCATATGGGTCTACCAGAGCCGGGGCGCGAAAAGAGGTTTGTGTGTAGCTATCCCATTGATTGATCCAATCCCTGAAAGGCAAATCCTGCATCCACCAATGGTTGTCGCCAATATGATTCAATACGACATCCCGTACCACTTTTATCCCTTTTTGATGGCAGGCTGAAATGAGATTGCGAAGATCCTCATTCGTCCCAAATCTTCTGTCTACCCGATAGTGATTGGTAAGAGCATAACCATGGTACGAAGCCTCCAGTTGATCATTTTCCAACTCCGGGTTCAGCCAAATCGTGGATATGCCTAAAGATTGCAAGTAATCCAAATGATTTTGGATTCCTTTAAGGTCGCCACCATGCCGCCCGGATGGATTGTCCCTTTCCAGTCCCTGTAGCATTCCGGGAATTTGATCGTTGGAAGGATCCCCATTGGCAAAACGGTCTGGGAAAATAAGGTACACTACATCCTTGGAAGTAACCCCCTGAGCCTTGAGGGAATCATTCCTTGAACGTATGGGGTATTCAATGGTAATGATTTGACTTCCTTGAGTAAATACCAGTTGGAGATTCTGGGCTGGCGCTTTTTCTTCGATCAACAGCGTAACAAACAGATAGTTAGGGCTTTCAGCTTTTTCTGTTTTTAATAATTTAACTCCTTTTGCATGCAATAGTTGAACCTGAAAACCGCCAATGCCCTTTTTATGGAATAAAACTTCCACCTGGTTCCACTTCATCCCTGTCCACCAGTTGGCCGGCTCTATACGCATTTCGACATGTGTATTGGAGGCCACACGAGGTTTTACGGCAGTCTTGTGCGGATTGCCCATATAATTGGTGCAATGAAGGAAAATCAAACTGCAAAGACAGAGCCAGGGGAGCTTCATTTTTGTTTCAATTTAAAACCAACC
>DLXL01000464.1:4199-7041 GCA_003448025.1 Saprospirales bacterium
CTTTGTTTCAATTTAAAACCAACCCCATCCCAGACTCGGTCCGGAACAGGGTTATTTTGGAAGTTAAATGTTACTTCTTTTTTACCAGCCCTAATAAAAACAATAAAACCAATGCTCCAATAACAGCTGTAGCGATGGTACTGATCAAACTACTTCCAAGGGAAACATGAAGTACAGAGCGGAACAACCAATTGCCAAAGAAAGCTCCCAGAATACCCACTATGATATTTCCAAGTAGCCCGAAACCAAAGCCTTGCCGAATTTGACCGGCCAGCCAGCCGGAAACCGCTCCTACTAACAAGGTGGAGATCAAATCATTCATTTCCATAAGTTGTGAGTTATATAGGTGAACAAAAAAAGCGGATCAATGCTTGATGATATCATCTTTATCCTCTACAAACCGAACTGAAATGGCGGCAAACAAGAAAAATATCCCTCCCATAACAATGGCCCAAATGGCATTATTGCCATAAATATACTTTACAATTGGTCGGTTGATTATACCACTAACGATCTGAGGAATGGTGATAAAAAAGTTAAAAATTCCCATGTAAACCCCCATTTTATGGGCGGGAAGTGCGCCTGCAAGCATGGCATATGGCATAGCTAATATACTAGCCCAGGCTATCCCAACGCCTGCCATGGAAAAGATCAGGAAATTGGGAGAACTTGCAAAATACATGGAAATTAAACCCACACCTCCACAGGTAAGTGCCAGCGCATGGGTATTCTTCCGTCCAAGCCGGGCTGCAATCCGGGGCAAAAACAAAGCAAAAACAGCCGATACGCCATTATAAACGCCAAAAATGATACCTGTCCAGTTACTGGCATCGCTGTAGGATTGGGAACTGGTATCGTCAATGGCGCAGCCATATACATGGTGTGCAATGGCCGGAGTGGTAAACACCCACATGGAAAACAACGCGAACCACGAGAAAAATTGAACCCAGCCCAACTGCCGCATGGCTTTCGGCATGTTTACCATATCAGTGACTATAGCAGACAATGCTCCTTTTGTTGGAGCAGAGGTTGTTTCGCCTCCATATTTAGCCTGTTCTTCTGGGGGATACTCTTTTGTGGTAAGCACTGTCCATAATATGGCAGCCACTAATAATATTCCACCAATATAAAATGCCCACCTGACATTATCCGGAACCAAGCCGTCAGGAGCTGTATCGGTAAAAGACATTTTTTCAGCTAGAAACCATGGCAACCAAGACCCGATCACCGCACCAACGCCGATCAACGCAGTCTGAGCCGAAAAACCCTTTGTACGTTGTACAGAGGGCAGTTTATCCGCTACAAGCGCCCTGAACGGCTCCATAGCTACATTAAAGGCGGCATCCATGATCATCAACATTCCTGCCCCCATGAGCACCAGAGGTAACGCAGCAGCCAGGATTCCGGCATTGGGCATAAGCATCATGCCAAAACAGGCAGCTAATGCTCCAGCTAAAAAATAGGGCTTGCGTCGGCCAAAGCGATTCCAGGTTCCATCTGAATAATAACCAATAATCGGTTGGACAATCATTCCTATAATTGGGGCAACCAGCCAGAAGTTAGGCAGTTCGTGTACATCTGCACCGTAGCGTTGCAAAATACTGCTGGCATTGCCGTTTTGAAGTGCAAATCCGGCTTGAATGCCCAAAAATCCTACGCTCATATTCCAAATACTACGATTGGAGAGAAGCGGTTTACGGTCTGTTGGTTGGTGAGTGGTAGTAGAAACAGCCATGTTGTTTTGTTTGAGATGATGAAGCAAAGGTTGAAAAAATCATTTACCCTTCAACTATTCTGCAAACAAAATAAAAAAACCTGCTACTTTTCAGCAGCAGGTTTAAATCCATCCTTTATAAACCTTCTTGCTTTTAAATTTGGTGGTTCTCAAATCTGGCTTTTGCTAATTCGGGGTGCTTGATTCAAGAACAAAAGTAATGCTATTAACAATGATAGTCTTAATTTGTTTAAAAAAAAATAAGAAAATATTCATTTTTACAGGAATCCAGGTACGCACTTGAAGAGTTTTTGGGATTTTTAGGCCTCTATTCATGATTATTGCAACTTTCTTTTTCTCATCTAATCACTCCTATTACATTGAAAGCATTAATAATCAACCAATTAAATGCGCTTCCGGATTATACTGACTTTAACCCTGCCTTACCGGCAGCAGGGGAAGTTCAGGTGGCGGTAAAAGCTGCGGCACTTAACCACCGAGATGTTTTTATTACGCAGGGGCTTTATGCCGGGATTCGGACTCCCTGTGTTCTGGGGTCTGATGGTGTGGGCGTAATCAACGATCGCAGGGTGATTTTTTATCCTGCCATAGACTGGGGTGATTCTCCAGACTTTCAAAGCAAAACGTTCAGAGTACTCGGAATGCCTGAAAACGGCACATTTGCCGAAGCCATCAATCTGCCTGCTTCAAATATTTATGACCTGCCTGAACACCTTTCCTGGGAACAGGGAGCAGCATTGCCTCTGGCCGGCTTAACCGCCTGGCGAACGGTTTTTACCCGTTGTGCTTTAAAAAAGGGGGAAAAGGTTTTTATTTCGGGTATAGGTGGTGGCGTAGCACTCATGGCCATGCAATTTGCCATAGCTGCCGGCGCAGAAGTATTCGTAAGCTCAGGGAGTTATGAAAAAATAGAAAGAGCCATCGCCCTAGGGGCGAAAGGAGGTGTCAACTATAAAGAACCAGGGTGGGAAAAAAAGATAAAAGAGGAAGCTGGAGGATTTGATGTAATCATCGATTCTGCCGGAGGAGATGGGTTTTCCCTTTTCCCGTCGATTTGCAATCCCGGCGCAAGAATAGGTTTTTATGGTGTGACGATGGGCAAAGTAA
>DLXL01000336.1 GCA_003448025.1 Saprospirales bacterium
CTTTGTGTCTTCGCGCCTTCGTGCCATCGCGCCTTTGTGCCCACACTTCGTGCCTTCTTTCCGTTTTTTTACCTTATCACCAGTTTTCGGGTACTGACCTGACTGCCGGCCTGACATCTAACCCAATAGGTTCCGGCTGGAAGTTTACCGGCATCCAGGAAATAATTGGAATTCCCTCCTGGGATTTCGCCGGAGAACAATGTTTGAACCTCTTGACCCAGACTGTTAAAAATAGTAATTCGGCCCTGTACTTTGTTGGCAGCATTTACCGGCACTACAGTGATTGCTGAAGCCGGGTTGGGATAAATTTCCTCCAGAGTTGCAACCAGATTTTGGGCACCGGAACTTTGCTTTACGCAAAATTTCCACCAACCTTCGGGCGCAGGAAGTGGCCGGGTAATGGTTTTTCCACTTACAGCCAGCGCCTCAATGTAATAATACACTATTGATCCTGGTGTTTGCGCCGGAATAGATCCAAACCAGTCGTCATTCGGAATAATTCCCTGATACATGTCGACACTTTGCCAGGGCCCGTTTAAATCCGTGGTGAAGTACACCTTTGCGCCAGCAATCCCGCTACGATGTTGAATTTTGGCATACACCGGATAAGCAAGCGGCTGCTCCGAATTGTCCTGACATTCCAACGTCTGATGTACAATACGTAATGGCTCATTCACCCCAACCTCCTTGGTAATACAATGGATGGCGCCTAAAGAAGGGATAATGGAATTACAATTAATGCCCACTACCTTATATCCGGGCATGGCTTCTTCCCAGATCCGTTGTGCGGTAGTGTCGTATTGTTGCTGATAGAAAGGAACGATGATGGTTTTATTGACAAAAACAGCGTTTGCGTAGGTTCGGTAGTCGCCGCCATTATTTGGATACAGATTCCCTTCCGGAGGCATCGGAATGCGAACCACTTTATAAGGGGTGCCAAATGAGCTTTGGAAATTGCTAAGAACGTACTGGATATTGGCTTCAATTTGCGGGCCATCTGCAACGCCCTGAGGATATTGTCCTACCAGGATGCGCTCTTCATCCAGCAGTTTCATGTGCATATCAATGTGGTGAATAACATCATAGGGTAATGGTTCCATCTTGATATACCGGTTGATACCCATAAAATCTTCCATGATCTGATCTATTTGGGATTCCGATTTGGCCGTAACGCCGTATGGATTGCCGGTTTCATTTTCATCCAGTATCAAAGAGGAAGAGAAGGCCGTGCCCATGCCATCCGACATAAAATTTCCGCCTGTATTGACCATATCAGTTGGAGCTGCGCTGGTACTGTACAACGGCACCTTAAAATATGGCGCCAGTGTAGTGGCAATAGTATCGTCTTTGGGGCGATTGGTTCGGTTGTAGATCCAATCCACGAAGTAAAGAGAGTCTATATCATTGGAGTAAACAGAGTTAGGACCGTAATCTCGAACCCAAATGGAATTATTGGGTGCAATGACGAATTCAACATTAGTGGTAATATCTACGCCACTGGTGGTTAATTTGTTCTTCGCCTGGTTTACCACCGTCTGATTTTCACAGCTGATCACAACCTTACACTCCAGTCTTGCAGCCCGGACGATTTCTGTCAGGATGGTGTTTTGTCCGTTCCAGGTAATCAGCAATGCCTGCAATTCCTCCCATTCAGCCATCGTTCTAACCGGACTTGCAGGAGGAGTGGTAATGCCGATTGGCGCCAGGGTTACCGGCTGCCCAAGACTTTGCTCTTCCGCTGTTTGATAGCGGGGTAATTCAGGGGTTTGTGCACGCAAATGATACGTGAAAAGGAGGAGTGAGCAAAGTAGAATTTGGAAGAAGTTACGCATGGGAAAGACAGGATAAATCAAACATCAAAGGAACAAATTGATGTTCGGTTAAAAAAACACAATGGGTAGAATGGATAAAATTATACAAAAAAAGCGACAACGCATTACGCGTGTCGCTTGAACAAAACCCATTCTATCGTATGAAGCAAATCTATTTGGTTTGGCGAAGCTTGGATATGGATGCTAAGTTCAAGATTTGGGTTGTCTGAAACGGCATCATATGCTTGTATTCACATTAACTTCCAAGTGGTAGTGCCTGTAAATCACGGAATAAAATTTTCTTCCGATTAAAATACAGAATATTGGAACGCTTGAGCTGGTTCAACACCGCTGTCACCATTTGACGGCTGGTTCCAGTCAGATCGGCGATATCCTGATGCGTCATATTATGCTTAACCAGTGTTTCCAGGCCCACTTTGCGACCTTGTTCATGGCCCATTTGGTGTAAGTACTCCACAATTCGGCTGCGAGAATCTTTCAGTACTACATTTTCCAATTGACTTTCGGTGTAGCGGAGGCGTTCACCAAGGAAATGCAGCAGAGATTGGGCAAACACGAAATTGTTTTTCATCACCGCAAGAACAGCCTGAGCATCCAGCTCCATGATTTCCAGTTGATCGTCCATGGCATAAGCAAAATCACGACGCAGGTTGTCTCC
Source organism: Saprospirales bacterium (assembly GCA_003448025.1). Taxonomy (GTDB): domain Bacteria; phylum Bacteroidota; class Bacteroidia; order Chitinophagales; family Saprospiraceae; genus M3007. The sequence goes on from DLXL01000336.1 coordinate 2,491, forward strand.
TGTCAGGCAGGATTCCCCAAAAAGTCCGCCGGGGCGCACCACATATTTGATGATATCCTTCTTTTCTGCATGTACTGCAACTTTCACAACTCCTTTCAGCATAAAATATACCTTGGTTGCTGTTTGTCCGGGCTTGTATAACACGGAATGTTTGCTGTAGGTTTGCAGCGTGGCGCCACGTTGCAATAGTACACGTTCATCAGGGGTTAGCACCGCAAAAAGCGGGCTGCTTTCCAATACTGCCAGAGCGTTCTTAGTGTCCATGGTAAAGATTATTTTAACGGATTGTGTTTAATTGCTTTGTTGGCATTAAGACATTGTTCACTTTAAATGCCCCTACGCGACAAAACAGAGAAAATTTTTTGCCCGGACAACCCCAAAATGGTTTATTGCCATTTACCGACTTAATTTCAAAATAATATTTTGAGTCGAAAAAAATAAATGATAATAATTTCTTAACACCGCCCTAAAAAGCGCCCTGTTCAGAATAAAAATTTTTTCGTTAAAATTTCAACTTAGTACCTTTAGAGCGCTTTGTTGATGGCAATTCTCATCGTCACCCGAATATCTCTCCGCACATGGATGCTTCAGAACAACAAATGCTTTCAGCCCTGAGGTTTGGCAATGAGGAAGCTTTGCGGATGATATTCAACAGCCATTACCCT
>DLXL01000454.1:0-5919 GCA_003448025.1 Saprospirales bacterium
CAGGCATGTCATGTTCGTACACTGCACATAATTTAAGTTGTTCTACCGGATAATCAGGCAGTTGTAGTATTTCATCCCACCAGGCAAAAGAAGGATCGCTCTCAATAAATGATCTGAACTCTTCCAGGGTGATAGGATTTTCTTTTCCTAAAACCGGATAGGGTGCACGGGTGGCATACAGGACGGTTGGCATAAGGGTATTTTTGACAAAGTTATTTGTTTTGCCATCTGAAGCGATATAAAATCTTCATAAATGACGATGAATGATCTACCCAGACCTTTACGAATAAAGTTCCTTGGAGTAAAGGAAAAAGTGCCAGATTGATTAGGAGCATTGCCCAATTATTTCAGGATCCATAGGATAAGGCCGTGGCGCATCTGTTGGTCAATGTCGTTCATGAAGACACCGTGGTGCGTTGGAGCACGGCATTTGCCCTGGGCGAAATCCTGAAATGTAAAACCGCACTTAATACCCAAGCTTATCCCTTCGATGGAAGTCCTTAGTGTAAAAGAGGAAAAGAACAGCATTAAGAAGATGGGGTTGAAGAAAAAGAGGGTGTAGGCCGCCGTTAATGAATCAGCACAAATTTGCGGGTGTCGCCATTAATTCTGACTGTGTATACACCTGCCAATAAACCCGACAAGTCCACCATGGCAATGGTTTCTCCAGCCGGCAACACGGCAGTTCTAAGCAGTCGGCCGTGCAAATCCAGGACTTCAATGTTTCGGTGGTGGTTTTCGGCGGTGCTTGTTTTTATCAGGATGTTTCCGGTGCTTGGATTTGGGGCTATCGTAAAAAAAGGGCTTACACGGTTCTTTGGCTCATCGGTTGAAACGGCACAGGCGCCTACTTTGTAAGAATACCGGACTGCGCGGTTTTTTTGTGCTCCAAGGGTATCTTCAGGCAAGTAAGCCGCTACATAATCCACGCTTGCACAGGAGTTTTCCACGGATATGCGCAGGTGTCCGGACCCATCGAGTACCACATCGGTGTAGGCATCGGCGTTTGCCAGCACACCAATTTGATAACTGGTATCACTGGGCATGGGCACTTCCTGATACACAACACCGTCCATTTTTTCCAGGGCAAAAAGATGGTCGTGTCCCTGGAAAAAAATTTGTACGCCATTGTCTGCCATGAGCTGATGGATGGGTTTGTCCCATCCCGGGCGCATTTGATCAAATTCCCATGCGCCATTGCCGTTGTTGCCGTATCCACCCCATTCATATCCTCGTGAAGGCACAATGCCGCCCCGACCTTGGCCCCGATTGTGGTGTGCAAAAACGAATTTCAGGGGAGAAGTGCTGTTTTCCAGCGTGTTTTTAAACCAGTCGTATTGGGTTTTGCCCAGTGTCCAATCCCAATTTTTGGGCTTTTCGTCAACATCGCAGTCGCGGTACACATCCAATACTACGAACAGGGCGTCGCCCCAGGTAAAGGCGTAATAGTTTTCAGGGTAGCCGATACCCCAGGGTTCCTGGGTCATATTCCCGCTGTAAAAACTGTCGGGATAGGGGTTGGGGTAATAGAATTTGCGCCAGTTGGTACCGTATACCGCTATATTATTCGGAGGCGTTTGGTCGAGCCAGTAACCAGACTCACCCTCATGGTTACCGAGACAAAAGAAAAACGGCATCGAGTGGCAAACTGATCCGAGGTATTGGCGGTAATCCAGATGCAGCAACCGCATGTCTTCACTGGTGGTTTCCAACGGCGTGTGGTCGTCGCCGAAAGTATCTCCAAGCGAAAGCATGAAATCTGCGGAGTCCAGGGCCTGGTTCTGCAGGCAAATCTGATACAAACTTCGGATGCCTTTTTTATCATACAAATGTTCGTCGGCCTCAATCAGGAAGGAGAATTTTTTACCCGGCGCGCGCTGGGTATGGAAGGTCCGGATCGGGCCTTGTTTGACATTGGCGGATCCCGGCGTTTTATAGACTGTGCGGTAGTAGTAGCGGGTATCCGCCTGCAGCGGCTGGAAATCGGCCACTACAGGGGTTTCCGGCAAACTGGTGACGTTGGCCGTTTGAGTGGTCAACTGCTCCGGATGAGTGCCATACTGAAAATGGGCTTCCACCACCTGGCTGAACAAAACGCTGACAGTTACCGATTGGTCGGTGGGTCTGCCGAGGATTTCGTTGAAGGATATGTTTTGGGTAAATGCGGTAACACTGGTCAAAACCATGGCCAGCAGTAATGGATATCTCATTGAACGATGATTTTTCTGCTGATTTCACCTTGTTTCAGCATGATTTTCAAAAAATAGACTCCCCGGGCCAGGTTGCCGGTCTCCAGTGTTTCGCCCGGGTTTTCCTGTTGAAAAACCAGACGACCATTCGCATCGAATATTTTGACCCCCATCATGGAAGCATCATTCAAGCTGATGATTTTCAAGGATGTACTGCCGGAGACAGGATTGGGAGATACCAACACGTTGTTGTTCAACACAGCCAAATCCTCTACGGCTGTTGGTACCTCACAAGGCAAAAAGCCGTTGTAGGTCTCCGTGGTGGTACCGGTTGGGGAAATAAACTGGTAGGTATAGACACCTCCCGGTGTCCAGGAATAATCCACCTGATAGGTTTGTCCGTTCCGGGTATAAGTGAGCGTGTATCCATTCCCGCCTGCTTTAGGCGTGCAATCCGTGATGACAGCCCCGTTGAGCGGGGTCAGAGAAGGCCTCACGGGGGTAGCTTTGGCCTGGGGGATGATTTGAAGGGTGGCGTCTTCAGTTACTTTGCCCACCATGGCTCCAATCATATAGGGGGCCTCCGGTGTGCCATGATAGTGGTAAACACCTGCCGCATCGAAATGGCCGTGGTTGTCATCCAATGGAAGCATGGGAGAACCATCCGGTTCCTGGTTTCCATAAACAGCGAATCCATCGAGCGCAAAGGCAATCGGAAGAATGTCTGTGGTTTGTGCATCCAGGTGAAGCGGCGCGGTGTGGTAATGGTAGTCGTCGGCACGACCGCTATGGCCACCAAATGCATCCAGCTGGCCATCCAGAAAGGCATCAACACCCGTGTTGGTATGCGGATTAAAGATGGGTACCCCATTGGCGGCAATGGCCACGGCGCCTCTCAAAAAATGCTGATCGTTCACCGGCACCGGCACGGCGGCAAGCTCCGGGTTGAGCGGAATCTGCCAGGCGTTGGAGCCGAGGTAACATTGTGGTATGGGCACTTGCTGCTGCCATTTGATTATCCCTGTCATCATTTCGTGATCAGGAATGCCTTTTGACTCGACATAAAACCAAGTGTTGTCCCAGTGCGTTGCCACCTTTGGCTTGAAGGGCTCGAAAGCCGAATTCACGAAAAGCGGATCAGTACCCAGCATTCTTCGTTCGATTTCATTTTTGAAGCCGAATAAAACGGCGGAAAAGAGCAGCATGGCCGTCAAGGCAATTGGCCTTTTTCTTTTCCAAAGGAACCATGAGGCAAATGAAAAGAAGGCCAGTCCGACCCACAGCACCCATCCGGTTTCCTCAGAAGAGGATGGTACGGCGGGTGTTGCCTTGGGATGGTTGAGTTGTTCAATTTGGGCAATTTTGCCTTTTATCCATTGCTGATCCTGCTCTGAAAACGACATCAGCGGGAATTGCAACACTTTTCCACCGGCATTCTCCAGGTAGATCGTGTCGTTTTTCGACAATAAGAAGGTGGCTTCAACCGGACGCTTTTCAGTGGAAATGGTCCAGCTTTTTTGCTTTACGGGTTTGTCGTGATCCCCATGAGCAAAAGCGAATGATGGGGTGACAAGCAAGAGGACGAGGATGGAAATCAGATTTTTCATGACATAAAACGATAAAAGGTTCGGCGCTAGATCATTTCAGTATCAATTTGCGGGTATATATCGCCGCTTCATCCAGAAAACGGATCACATAGACCCCTGCCGGAAGACCGGACAGGTAGAAGGACAGCTGTAGTTTACCGGCATCCAGGCGATCCGAGACAACGACCTGACCGTGGATATCCACCACTTCTACCGGAATATCGTGTCCTGAAGCGGTATGTATCCGGCAGCTTACGATATCGCCGGCCGGATTGGGAAATACCTCAATCAGCTCTTGCTCCACCTGCCCCCATTCGTTCACGGACGTGGCACCAACGGTCTTTCGCGCCAACACCAGATTGTCGAGCACCAGGTTGGATGTCCAGATGAAGCGGGCATTTCCCCAGGCGGTGTTTTCAAAATTTTTAAAAGCGGCCTGATTCGTCACTTGCGCGGCAGTGTAAAGGGTAGCACTCACCCACCCTGTTTCATCAAAACTTTCTGTTGTCCAATCGGCCGGAACCGGGTAGTGTACCCCATAACAATTAGCATTGCAGGTGGGGGTTAAGGTTGCGTTTGCCGTTGAACGTGTTCCGTCCGGAAGTTCAACCACTGCGTTCAAATCCTGAATCGGCGCTATGTAAAACACCTGAGCCTGCCAGCTTTCGTCGGTTACGGTGCCATCGCTGAATTGCGCGATAAAGCCTCCGTCGCCGGGATGGAAAAGGTTGCCATTGTTGATTTCGGAACCAAGGCCCAGGTTTTCTTCCCAATCCACGAGCTTAACGGCAATGGTATAGGGCTGAGATACCCTGAATTTCACCACAGAGGAGTTAAAAGGGGTAAACGGCACGGCATCTACGCCTACTTCCACTCCGTTGACATATAGCTCGAAATAGTTGTCGGCAAACAGGTAGCCTGTGATCACTTCTCCAGCAGGGTCAATTTCCGTGACAGGAACATTGGCCAGATTGGCTGCTGCAAGGTTGGGTGGCGTGATGCCATTACAGCTGTTATACAGGTCGGAAAGCTTTGAGGCAGTCTGAAAATGATTGTCTGCCGGTACGATCCATGTATTCCCGTCATTCGACGTGATGGTTCCCAGAGGTGTAATGTGGTTACTGGGACAATTGGGCATCAAATCAACTACCGTGGTCGTCCCTGGGCCTTGCGTAATGGAACCGGAGGGCTGCGCCAGGAGATTTCCTGTGGTAAGGAAAACGGCGGAAAAACAAACGAGGCACCACTTCATAATTTGACAAGTTTGAGGGTACTGGAAGATATGCCTTGTATGGATAAGCAATAGACCCCGGGCGCCAACAGGGAAAAATCTGTTTGATCCGGATTTTTCCCTGTATAAATGACTTTCCCGTGGACATTGGTCAGGATAAAGACAGCATTTGCCGGCGCGTTTTTCACGAAAAAATGCGCGGAAAACGGATTCGGACTGGCTTCCAAAGCGGGTTGATCAGAGAGCAGATCCTTCGTTTCGACGCTTTCGTTGTTGCCACCTCTTACCAGGAGCAGGCTGTTTTGCGCTGTTTTTAGTTCATGCGAAATCACCCCGAAACGGGAATCCATGAACCAGGCTTGTGTGGGTTGATTGGGCAGGGATGTTGATGCCCAATACTGCCTGGAGCCGATATTGCCAAAAAAATCCGGAGAGATAGAAGGTTGACTGCGGGTTTCATCGTTGATGGATTGCAGTTCCTTGATATTGGGCAATCGCCAGTCGGTTTTCCCTTGCAGGGAGAAAGACTGGGCGAAAAGAAGGGCATTCTCCCAGGTCATCGAGTCGGTGGAGCCATAACGCTGCCATTCCAAACCGGTCAGATTGTCCTGCACCATGCTGTCCAACAGGGTAAACTGACTTGGGATGCTGGTTGGCGCCACCATATTGCGCACCGCCCGGACATGGAATTTTTTGCTGCCTCCGGCACTCAGGGTTTCTGTTTTGGGGTGGTTGCCGATGCCTCCGCCGGCATTGGTAACCCAGATTTTAGAGGGATTACCCGCTTGTTTTTCACTTGTCCACCAGTATTCGGCGCCGGTGTTGGTAAAGGCCTCCGGCAGTGCCGGATTCTTCCGCCCGAGGTCCTGAATGGTGAACAGCTCCTGTGAGGTGGGCATGCGCCAGTCGGAAA